>JAEZJH010000582.1 GCA_023436385.1 Pseudomonadota bacterium | reverse complement strand
GCAACACCCGCCCGACCATTTGCAGGTAGAGGCCCACGGAGAGCGTGGGGCGTGCGAGGATACAGACCTCGACGGCCGGGCAGTCCCAGCCCTCGGTGAGCACGGCGACGTTCGAGACGACGCGGGTTCGGCCCGAGGCGAGACGGGCGAGGATCGCCGCCCGCTCCTCCTTCGGTGTCTCGCCGTCCAGGTGCTCGGCAGTGACGCCAGCGGCCCGGAAGCGCTCGACCACCTCCCTGCTGTGGGCCACGGTGCAGGCGAAGACGACGGTGCGTGCGTTCGAGGCGTGTCTCTGCCACTGCCCGACGATGTTGCCGATCAGCTTGCGCCCGCCCATGACGAGCTCGAGGCCGCGCTGGTCGTAGTCGCTGCCCCGCTTGTCCACCGAAGCGAGCGACGGATGGTCGTAGGCGAAGCCGCTGTATGAGACGAGGTGCCCGGCCTCGATCAGCGATCGCACCCGCGCCGCGACGACGACAGCCTCGAACAGCTCGCCCAGGCCCTTGCCGTCGATGCGCCAGGGCGTAGCCGACAGCCCCACTACCGGCGCCCTCGGGTAGTGCTCGAGGATCCGCTCGTAGGTGCGCGCGCGGGCGTGGTGCGCCTCGTCCAACACGACCAGATCGGCCGGGGGTGGCTCGCGCCGAACCAGCGTCGGAATCGAAGCCACCTGCACCGGCTCGAGAGGCTGATACCTGGGGTGCCCGGCCATGATGACGCCGTGCGGGACGGAGCACCCGTCGAGCCGCGCGGAGCACTGGTCGATCAGCTCCTTGCGGTGGGCGAGAAACAAGACCCGGTTCCCGCGCGAGACAGCCGACCGCACCATCTCCGCGGCGATCGTCGTCTTCCCGCTCCCGGTAGGCGACACCAGCAGCACCCTTCGCCGCCCGCCGCGCAGCTCCTCGCGGATCCCCTCAAGGGCGTCGGCCTGGTAGGGCCGGAGGATCTGGCGGCTCACTCCTCGCCCCCGTGGTCGGGCCGTCCCTGCCGCGTCTCGAGCCATTCCCGGGCGAGGGCGAGGCCCCGCAGCCGCCCGGCGGTGTCCTCCTGGTCGGTGCCACGAATCGAGCACGCCCGGCAGGAGAAGCCCTCCCATCGCGAGTCGACGCCGACCCGCTCGTTGTGGGCGATCACGAGGTCGAGGCACGCATCCGCGCGCCGACACCAGATGTCGCGCTCGCGCGGGGCCTCTCGTCTCGAAGCCTCGACCGGTAGCGGGTCTGACGTATCGCGGATCACCGGCAGCGCGACACGCTTGGGCGTCTGTCGCGCCTGCTTGGCCGCGAACGTCTGCGATTCCCACTGCCCCCACGGCAGCACGCCTACCGGCGGATGATGCGTGCGCCGGGGCTGCGCCGGGTCGGCAACCCACCCCCGCATCCGCCGGAGCCGGATGATCTCCGTGGGGTCGCGGTCGAGGATCCAGCCGATCCACGGCGCGGAGTAGCCCAGCCGCGTCAGCCGCTCGATCTCGCGCTCCTCGTGTGCCGATACACCAGGGATCGATCGCGCGCCCGCTCGCGCCTGCTTGCGGATCGAGTGACACCACGATCGCGAGCGCCCCAGCGCGGCTCGCATATCCTCGAGCGACCACCCGGCCTCGACCATCGAGAGGGCGCGGTCGCGCTCGCCGGGGGTGACGGGGCGGGTCCCGGGGTGGCCGGTCATGGCGCCTCACCCCCGGCCGGCACAGCACCGTCAATACCCCTGCCGGACCCCACCCCCCGACCAACACCGGCAGCCCGATCGGCAGAAGGGGATCGCTGCCCCCCATGCGTCTCATGGGTAGGGTGATCGCAGGCGCGGTCGCTCGGGGGGACAGGCCATGCAGACAGCGGAACGGCTCCGCGAGTGGCGCGGGCGAGAAGACGGCGAGTGGCCAGATGTGGGCAGCGCACGCGCGCCCAGTTGTGGACCTGTTGGGGCGTTACTCGCCGCCGATCCAGGCGCGAGCATCGGGCGGCAAGGTCCGCCGCCGACACCTCCGAGGAGTCAAGCCACGCACGAAGTGGATTGCAGGGCACTGTCGGATTCCTCCCGAAATGCCCCGGATTCTAACACGATCGTGTGTGGCCTGGCGAGCACACCGAATAGCCGAAGGAACACGGACGTTTACGTTGAGATGGGGGGTCGGATCACATACGGTCGCGGCATGGGAACCGAGGGGGACAGCCCGGCCGTGGACCCCAAAGCGCTCGGGCGCAGGGTCAAGGCGGAGCGCGAGGCGCGCGGCTGGTCGCAGCTGGATCTGGCTAAGCGTGCGGGTCTTAAGACCTACCAGCACGTCTCGATGATCGAGCGGGGCGAGCGCCAGCGCCCCGCTACCAAGACGATCGCCGGGCTCGCCAGTGCCTTCGGGCTGTCGGTCGATGACCTGATCGCGCCGACCGACGAGCCGCCGGCCCTCCGGGTGTTCCTGGCGTCGGCGGCCGGACAGGATTGCTCCGACGAGGAGAAGGCCGCCCTGCGCCGGGCTCCGCTTTTCCTGGGCTCCACGCCCTCCGCTGCGGCCTACGGGGCGCTCTTAATTCTCTACCGTTCCGAGAAGGGACGACGGTAGGGAGGGCGCCCATCCCACGATTTGGACCGAACGTCGGGTGGCGAACGCCCGATGTCGGCCCCGAATGATACGCTCCCCGGTACATCGCCAGGGAGGGGTCCGTGGGTGTTGCCGCCGCTCGAGCTGTCGCCGCCGATGGAGTCGATGCGATCCCCGTCGTAATCGTCCGCAGGCCGCTTTACGGTCTGCGTGCCACCTATCTCGACGGGACGCTGTACGTGGCCCGAGCCAGCACCGCAGCCGCAACCGCGCGCCGCGTCGAGATGGCCCGGGTCGAGCTCGCCGCCTTCCTGGCCGAGCCTTCCGCAAAGCCCTAGCAAATACGCCCGCATGAGAGGCTGGCCGTCGCGCGCTTGACGAGCACACACGTTCGTGTGTATGTTCCGGGGCGTTCGCTACCAAACCGCCGCGGGTCGGAGTGCGGGGCGGAGGGTTGAAAGAGCCGGCGACTTCTTAGTCGCCGGACGGCCGGGCGGGGCGGGAGCGAGCGGCAGGCTAGTCGAGGTCGATTCCCCAGCAGTCGAACGCAGAGAAGACCCCGGATCGCCGGGGCCGGGGGAGGTGTGTCCGTGGAACCCAGGATCGAACAGCCCAGGACGCCGAACGACGCGCTTCTGTTGCTCGTCCCGGCCGTCCACCGCGAGGCGGCGCGCGAGCTGCTGACGCGGATCCGCGCCCGCTGCTACGAGGCGGGCGTGGCGAGCGCTCTCGACGCGGCGCAGGAGCTGGCGGCGCGGAGGATGCAGTCGTGAGCTACACGCTCGACGCGCTCGACGCCTCGTTGAGCATCAAGGACGACATCCGCGCCCGGCTGATGTCGCTGGCGACCGCCGCCGACCGGAAGGCCGAAGCCATCGCGCTCGAGAAGCTGATCGAGGCGTGGGGCAACACGCTGGTTCTTCACGCCCTGGCGAGCGAGGGCGAGAAGAGGAGCGTGCCGTGATGGCCCTCCTCATGTCCTGCTGGTTCCGGCTGATCGGGCGTTGCCGTTGCGGCGGCACCTATTCGACGCACCGGGAACGCTGGCCGCACGAGGTCGAGCTGCTTGTCGCGACGTGCCGGCGCTGCAAGCGGACCAAGTACCGCTAGTTCTTCGATTTACGGACCCGGCCTCCCCCACCCCCGGGAGCGCCAGGAGCGGCGGGATGGTCCCGTGCCGGGTCCGAACCCTTATGGAGAAGACGATGCAGCTCCTCACCCACAGCCGCCTCCGCGCCGTCCGCGCCTGCCAGCGGCTGCACGACCTCGAATACAACCGCGGCTACCGGGCCGTGAAAGAGCAGGACGCGCTCCGGTTCGGCTCGCTGATCCACCGCGGGCTGGAGGCGTGGTTCACCGCCGCCCCCGATGCCCGCCTCACCGACGCGCTCGCGGCGATCAACGCCGAGCCGGCCGACCCGTTCGACCTCGCCCGCGCCACCGTGTTGCTCTGCGGCTACGACGAGCGGTGGGGCGGCGAGGTGTTCGAGACGCTGGCGGTGGAGTCGCAGTTCCGCTGCTCTCTCATCAACCCCGACACCGGCCGGGAGTCGCAGACCTTCGACCTCGCCGGCAAGGTGGATGCGGTGGTGAGGATGGCCGGTAGGGTGATCCTGGTCGAGCACAAGACCACCTCCGAGGACATCGGGATCGGCAGCGACTACTGGAAGCGGCTGCGTCTCGACGGCCAGGTGAGCCTCTACTTCGACGGTGCCGCCTCGCTTGGCTTCAACGTGGAAGCCTGCCTCTACGACGTGCTGCGGAAGCCGGCGCTGCGGCCCTACCTGGCGACACCGGCCGACCAGCGCAAGTTCAAGAAGGACGGCACCCTCTACGCGAACCAGCGTGACGCCGACGAAACCCCCGCCGAGTTCCAGGCCCGGCTGGCCGAGGCCGTGGCCGAGGACCCGACCCGCTACTACCAGCGCGGCGAGGTGACGCGGCTCGACCTGGAGCTCGACGAGGCCCGGCACGATCGGTGGGACCTGGCCCGGCAGATCCGCGAGTCGCAGCTCACCGGCCGGCACCCGCGCAACCCCGAGGCGTGCTGTCGGTTCGGGACGTGTTCGTTCTTCCCTGCCTGCACGGGCGAAGCCTCGCTCGATGACCCCACCCTCTTTCGGAAGCTCGAGGAAGTCCACCCCGAGCTTGGAGCGTAACGATGGCACTCCCCCAGCAGCGCACCCAGCAGCCCCAGCAGCAGCCCCCACTACCGGCCAAGCCGAGCCGCATGACGCTCGCGAACATCACCCGGGGCGTCCAGGCCGCGCCGGTCCGCGTGCTCCTCTACGGCGTCGAGGGCGTGGGCAAGTCCACCTTCGGCGCGAACGCTCCGAATCCGATCTTCATCGGCGCGGAAGACGGGACCGGCTGTCTCGACGTGGCCCGCTACCCGCAGCCCGAGTCCTTCTCCGAGGCGGTCGAGGCGGTGCGCGACCTCACCGCTGCGGACCACGACTTCAAGACCCTGGTGCTCGACACGCTCGATTGGCTCGAGCCGCTGGTCTGGGCCGAGGTCTGCCGGAAGGGCGGCAAGGCGAACATCGAGGACTTCGGGTTCGGCAAGGGATACATCGCCGCGGTGGACGAGTGGCGGATCCTGCTGGCCTCGCTCGAGGCGCTTCGCCGGGCCAAGCAGATGCACATCGTTTTGCTCGCCCACTCCTGGCTCAAGACGTTCAAGAACCCGATGGACGAGGACTACGACCGCTACGAGATGAAGCTCCACGCGAAGGCCGCGGGGCTCCTCCGCGAGTGGGTCGATGCGGTCCTCTTCGCGAACTACGAGACGATCGCCGCGAAGAACGAGAAAACCAAGCGTGTCCGCGGTGTCTCGACCGGCGCGCGGCTCCTGCATACGACGCACTCCGCGGCATGGGACGCCAAGAACCGCTACTCGCTGCCGGAGCGCCTGCCGCTCTCCTGGCCCGACTTCTTCGCTGCCGTCCGGTCCGGCCAGGTGGCCGACCCCGCGAAGCTCCGCGCGGAAATCGAGACGCTCGCGGCGGATGCCGGTGAGTTCGGGGACCGGGCGATCGAAGCGCTCGAGAAGGCGGGCAACGACGCGGTGAAGCTGGCGCAGTTGCTCAACTGGCTGCAATCGAAGGTGGAGGTGACGAAGTGATCGAGGCAGGCAAGCACCGCGCTCGCGCGGTCGAGTGGGGAGTCGGAGAGGCCGGGACCGGGACGATGCAGATCGGCGTCGTGTTCGAACTGCTCGACCAGGAGCCCGGGACCTACATCACCTACTACGGATACTTCACGGACGGCGCGCTCGAGTTCACGCTCAAGGCGCTCCGGGCGATGGGGTGGCAGGGTTCCGACATCACCGAGCTGGACAACAACGGCGGCGGGCTCGACCAGCGCGAGGTGCAGATCGTTGTCGAGCACGAGGAGTACCAGGGGCGAATCCAGACCAAGGTGAAGTGGGTCAACTCCCTGGGCGGCATGGCGATGGCGAACCGGGTCACGGGCGACAAGCTCGCCTCGTTCGCCGCCGGCCTGCGAGGGAAGATCATGGGCCTCGAGCCCGGTCGCCGCGCCGCGCCCGCTGCCGGCATGGGGCAGACGCAGCCCGCCGCCCGGCCGACTCGCCCGCAGGATGACATCCCCTTCTAGCCGTATCTGCCCGGTCCGCTCCTCTCGCCGGAGGGGCGGGCCGGTAGGAGGCGGCGATGGTCGAGACGGGATCGATTTGGCACGACGGCCGGCGCCGCTGGCTGGTGGTGGCGGTGGCCGGCGGGCTGGTGACGGTGGAGTGCGGCAGGAGCCGGCGGCTCGTGTCGCCGATCTGGCTGCGGAGAGAGTGCAGGAGGAGGGGGTAATGGATATCACCGAGCGGTTGCGAGGGGTCGCCAATCACGAGGAGCAGCGTCGCGGCATGTGGTTCAGCGCGTCCGTGGTCCGCGAGGGCGCCCGGGAGATCGACCGCCTCCGCGCCGAGGTCGCCCGCCTCACCGCCCTGGTCGAGCGCGACGGCGAGATGGGCGACCGCACCATCGCCGGCATCGTGGCCGAGCACGCCGACGAGGGCGCGCGGATCGCGGGGCTGGAGGCCGAGGTCGAGCGGTTGCGGGAGGCGCTGAGGCCGTTCGCGGAAGAGGTGGACGAGTGGGCCACGTCTGTCCCTGATGACGCCCTCGTCTTCTCTTGCGCCGACGACGGCATGGAGTGCGAGGAGTGCGGCGCCGAGAGCGATCGGCTCTACCAGGGCCACACGCTTGGCGACCTCCGCCGGGCCCGCGCCCTGCTCTCCCGGGAGGTGGCCCGTGCGGACTGACGGACTGCGCGAGATCGCCTTCACGATCCGCACGGTGCAGAAGGACGGGCTGCGCGGATCTGGGCTGACCGGGGCCCACTACGACGGTCTCCTGGAGGCGGTCGGGAACGGAGTCCTGCCCGAAGCCGCCGACGAGATCGACGCCCTCCGTAAGGCGCTGGTCGAGGCGGGGAGGTGCCCGCACTGCGAGGACGGACGGAACCCGGAGGTGGTTGGCAACGAGCACGACGGCAGCCCGATCGTCATTCCGATCCCGTGCGAAGCGTGCTCCGCGACCGGCATCCGCGCCGACCTCTCCCCCTCGACGCAGGCGGCGGTGAAGGCGGCGAGGGAGGCGATCGATGGCTGACACCTACCCGCAGACGGTCGAGGACTGGCCTCTTGATGTCACGTACGGCCAGGACGGCGAGGGGCCGTGTGCGTTCTACGTGCGCGGCCACGACATCCCGCTCGACGTGATGGCGGCGCTTGTTGCGGCAGAGGTCGAGGGCCGCACCGACCTTGGCGGCGCGGGCACGTACCCGGCCCCGAAGCCGCCCGCGCGCGAGTGGTGGCGCAAGGTCCCGGTGCGCGGCGGCTACGTGGTGGATGCCAGATTCGTCGCGGTGCCGCCCGGCTCGTCGCATCGCGGCGCGTTTCCGGTGACGGTGGTTGACGTGAGGGAGTGGGAGCGATGAGCGCGTACCCGAAGACGGTCGAGGAGGCGGCGCAGGTGATCGACCGCTTCGACGGCCAGTTCACGATGACGGTCAAGAACCATCGCGCCCTCGCCACCCGCCTCCGCTCCGGCCTCGCGGACCACGAGCGGGCGGTGCGGGAGGAGGAGCGGGCCGACTGCGTTGCATTCCTGTGGCAGTTCGAGAAGGAGTACCGCGAGTCGATGGGGCACTTCCCGCCAGGGAGCAACCCCAGGACCGTCGAGCGCTACCGGACGCGCGCCAACGAACTGGCCGTCATGGCGACGACGATCGCGGGCCACACGGGCAGCCTCCGCGACTTCCTCCCGCACGACCACCCCCTCCGCACCCCGTCCGCCTCCCCAGGACCAGCGCCAGCGCTCGTCACCTGCACCGGCTGTCTGCATAACGGCGGGCCATCGCCCAAGGGCGATAGGTGGTGCGTCTGCAAGGGCAAGGATGGCGCGTACTGGGCCGACAAAGACGCGCCCCGCGAGTGCGCCGAGCACAAGCCCACCCCTCCCGCCTCCCCGGAGCCGGTGCCCGCCGCGACGGAGGCGGGGACGGTGACGGCACCCCAGCCCCCACCGGACGCGGGCGGGAGGCGGTGCGACGCGCCGTTCGCCTACCGTGGCGGGATGGTCGGCATCTGCGACAGGCCCGCCGGGCACGAGTCTCCGCACCAGGAGTGGCTGGGTGGCGAGTGGCAGCCGGACGCGGGCGGGAGGCGGCTTGATCCCGACGATGGCGACGGTCGCCACTGCGGCAACTGCATCGACCATCTGTTGCTGACCACGCAGGAGCCGTGCCGCTCCTGTCGCGACCATTCGCACTTCCGCCGCCCCGGGAGCGAGACGTGAGAGTCGACGAGATGCCGCGCTGCGAGCGATGCCAGCACTGGTCCGGCCAGCGCCCCGAGGTGCGGGGCACGTGCGGGCTGACGCAGCGCGAGACCTATTACTGCACGACGTGTTGGTCCTTCACCAGGCGCGTGGTGGCGGTCGTTTCTGCGGACGGCACAGATCCGGCCCGCCGCCCCGGGAGCGAGAAATGAAACGTGACCGCTACATCCTCTACGTAATCAACCGGCAGACCGACGAACGGACCATCACCGAGATGCCGGATCTCTACGAGCCACCGATGGAGCGATTCCGGGAGGCGTGCGAAGCGCACCCGTGGCCCGCGTTCACCGTGGCCCTGGAGGTCTCGCAGCCCTTCGCCCTGAACGCGCGCGTCGCCGACAACTGGCCCAAGCGCCCCGGGAGCGAGACGTGAACCAGATCGAGACGTTGCGGAAGATGCTGGCCGAGGCGACGCCGGGGCCGGTGCGGGTCGGGGCGGACGGATACAGCGTCGAGTGCGACGCCGAGGGCTGGCTGTTCGACGTGTATTCGACGCGCTGCGGTGAGGACGCGGAGCTGTTCGCCGCCGCCGTGAACGCGCTCCCGGCTCTGCTCGACGCGGCGGATTCGCTCGCGGTGCTGACCCGCTACATGGGCGAGCCTGTCGGCGGGTGGGCTGGCATCTTCAACGACGACGCGATCGACCTGCACATCCGCGTGAGAGCCGGAGACATCAAGGCCGCCCGCCGCGCCCTCGCCGCGGTGGAGGTGGGGCGATGATCTGCAAGTTCTGCCACGGCTCCGTCGTGTGGGTCCCGCCGTATCACATGGCGCGGTCGGTCTGCGAGAAGTGCGGGCGGCACGACTGCCAGGAGCCCGCGACGACGCCGTGCGAGACGTGCGGCACGCTCATCCCCGAGCGCGACGTGAGCGGGTGCGACGACTGCGGCGCCGACGGGATGTGTGAGACGTGCCGCGACAGCCACGAGTGCGAGGAGGTGGCTCGTGGGTAATCCGTGGGAGGAGCCGGGGCTGACGGTGGAGGAGAGGGCGCGACTCGTGTGGGACGAGACCGGTAGCGAGTTGCAGCGAGACATCCTCGCCGCCCTCCGCGCCGCCGCCCGTGACGCCCGCGCCGCCGCGCTGCGGGAGGCCGAGGGGGTGTTGCGGGCCGGATCGATGCACGGCGCAGCCGACGCCATCGCCGCGCTGGCGGGGAGGGAATGATGGAGCCCTTGGATCCGATGCCACGCAGCCCTGAACGAGACGCTGACCTGCTTGAACGCTACACCGGCCCCGGCATCCTCGACGGTCTGTTGGTGGAGGTGATGAAGACGCACCGCCATGCCGGCTGCATCGACGACGAGTTGGACCCCGACGGTTGCATGGTCTGCGCTGCCGACGTTGCGATCGCGGAGGTGGCGCAGCTCCGCTCCCGCCTCGCCGCCGCCGAGGAGCGGGCCGCGAGGGCGGAAAGGGAAAGGGACGATACCCTCACCATCCGCTCCTGCGAATGCGGCGTCGAGGAGGCGTGCCGGCTGGTGCGGGAGCGGGATAAGGCCCGCGCCGAGGCCGCCCGCTACCGGGAGGCGCTGGAGAGGATCGCGGACGGGCGCACCTACGCAGCCGAGGCGCAATCCATCGCCCGCGCCGCGCTCGCGGGGGAGGACTAGCCGTGGGCTCGAAGCCACCACAGGTCCGCGCCTGGATCACCTGCCCCGACTGCGGCGAGGACGTGATCGGGAGCGACGACCAGGGCCTATTCCGCGACGGCGACGAGGCCGTGTGCGGGGAGTGCGGCGCCCGGGTGTGGCTGTCGATCGATGCCGAGGGCGGCGATGTGTGTTGGGAGTCCGCCGACGAAATGGAGACGGAATGAATCCGACGCTGAAGGTGAAGTGCCTCGTGCCTGGCTTTCCCGTCCCGGCCTACCAGACGCCGGGTGCCGCAGGTCTCGACCTGCACGCGGCCGAGACGCTTTGGATTGCTCCCGGCGAGCGGCGCACCGTCCGCACCGGCATCGCCGTCGAGATCCCTGATGGCTACGAGGGGCAGCTGCGGCCGCGCTCCGGGCTCGCGTCCCGGGAGGGCATCGTCGCCATCCTGGGCACGATCGACTCCGACTACCGGGGCGAGGTGGGCGTCATCCTGGAGAATCGATCGTCCGTCTCGTACCGCGTCGAGTGGGGCTCCCGCATCGCCCAGCTCGTCATCGCGCCGGTAGCGAGGTGCGAGGTGGTCGAGGTGGAGGAGCTTTCCGAGACGCAGCGCGGGGCCGGGGGATTCGGCTCGACGGGGACGCGATGATTGCGACCATCCTCGCCGTCGTCGGGTGGGTCGTGGCCCTCCTCTTTGCGCTGGCCTTCCGTGGTGCGCGACTGCCCCGCGACAAGTTCGCCTGCCCGATCTGCCACGGGACCGACATCACCTTCGCCACCGAGATCAAGTTCACGCCCGGCGACACGCACGAAACCCGCCTCAAGGTGTCGTGCCCGTGCGGCATGGAGGGCGACTTCGGTCCCAGCGGGCGCGAGCCGAACAAGCGCAAGCCAGGCATGGAGTGCAACCGCGACGGACAGTGCCCGACGTGTGGCAACGAAGCGTGCGAGCGCGGGCTTTGGTTGAGCGCCGACCCGTGCCCGGATTGGAGGCCCCGCGATGCCCGATAGGTGCCCCCTCTGCCACCGTCCGGCGCTCTCCGATCTCGACTACTGGCACGGCGGCGGCGCGTTCCCGGGCTGCTGCATCCGCCAGGGCTCGCCCGACTGCGACGAGGCGAGGGAGGAGCGGGTGCGGAGGATGGCCGAGGTGTGCGAGGCGGCGAGGGACTACCGGGACACGCTGGCGGCGCGGGCGGCGCGACCGTGGGCCGGGCCGTGCGAGGCCGTGACGGTGGAGCGGCACGTCACCGAGGCACGGGCCGGGCTGATCGCCGCGCTCCTGGCGCTGGATGGGGGTGAGCCGTGATCCCGCAGCGCAACGTCATGGCCGCGCTCTACGCCGCCGGCAAGCGAGGGCGCGGCGAGGTCACGGTCACCTGGATCGCCAAGCGCCTCGACGCGCCATGCGAGGACGTGGACCGGCAGATCGGCATGATGCTCAAGGGCGGTCGCGCGGAGCCCGGCATCGCGCCGCACACCTACCGGCTGACCGACGCCTGCCGCGACACGATGGAGGACATCGAGCGGCAGGTGTTCGGGTGGGGCTCGCCGTGGGAGGCGAAGCGGGTCCGGGCGCGAAACGTCGAGTTGCGCGACCGACTGGCCGAGGTGGAGCGGGAGAGGGACGCGCTCAAAGCCAAGCTCCGGGCGCTGGATGGGGAGAAAGCATGAAGGAGTCCAAGACCGACCGCTACATGCGGCGCTATCTGCATGCCGCCCACAGGTTCCGGCAGAGGTACGGGCAGGCTTTGCCGATCGAGGAGTACGCCGGCCTGTGCGATGCGCTTGCAGCCGGAGGCGGAGAGGGCCGCCGCGGGAACGGCGAAAGGCGGGTCGAAGCCTGGGTCCACGTCGCCGGTGCCCATGCCTACGCCGTGTTCGACCCGGAGGAAGAGCTGGTCGTCACGTTCCTTCCGGTGCCGCCAGGCTCCGATTCCATGATGCAAGCCCGCGCCGAGATTGCCGGCCTACGGAACCAGGTGAAGCAACTTAGGTCCGGCAGCAAGAAGTCCAGGCGGCGAGCAGAGCGGGCCAATGTGTCTTGGTTCAAGAACCAGATCCGGTCAGCCATCGGGATGCTGATGCGCGGCCAGAAGATCGATGCGGTTTGCTTGCTAAACGCGCTGGTTAGCCTGCCGGCGTCGGCCGACCCGATGGACGCGCCAGGTGCCGTCGCGCGCATAATGGACGATCTAATCGCGCAAAAGCGGGCGTACCTGGCGGCGCTGGATGTGGAGGGGTGATGCGAAATACTTGGGTCGTGTTCGCGCTCATGGGTCTGCTCTTTGGGGCGGCCGGCGGCGCGCAGGTGGACGACGCGCAGACCATCCGCGTGCTGATTGCCGGCGTCTTCGCGGGCGGGTTCGGGACGATGGCCGGAGACGAGCTGTGGTGGACGTGGAGGGAGCGGAGGCGGCGCACGGTGGAGAGGAGGGAGGCGTGATGGACCAGCTCCCGCTTTTCGAGTCGGCCGACAACGAGATCAACAACGCGGGCCTCGTTGTGTTGCGGACCGCGCGGTTCCGTAGCGCCTTCCGCGATGGCCCGCCGGCCGCCTGTCTCGCGTGCCGCGATCTGGTCGAGCAGGCCGCCGACGACCGGGTGATCGCCGGGGCCCTGGAGGGCGCGCGCTGCCCGGGTGCGGAGTGCCGGACGTGGGCGAGCCCGTGACCCGCGAGGAATACGTGCTCGTCGAGCGGCGCCGGCACCTCGCCCTGGAGCGCCTGTACCTCGCGGCGCGGCGGCTGGTCGATGGCGTGCCGCACGCGATCCGCTGGGTGGAAACGGCGGTGCGCGAGGTGCGGCGGACGGACGGAGGAGGGAGGCGGTGATGGGCGGAGAGACGACCGAGCGCCAGGCGACGACGCCCCGCGTGTACCGGAGCCGGGCGGCCGTGTCGATCGCCTACGTGCAGGTGCCGGGGACTCCCGAGGAGGAGGCCGCCCTGATAGATGTCCTATCCGAGTTCTTGCCGGAGACCGCAGATGCCGACGCCCCGTCCGACCCTCGCCCCGCCGCGTGAGCAGGGCGCGCCCCTGCGCGTGGCCGGCTACGCCCGCACGTCGAGCGACGGCCAGCGCCGCGAGGAGACTCACGAGGTCCAGGTCGCGTGGCTCCAGGAGCAGGCAAAGCTCCACGGGTGGGAGCTGACCCTCTACGTCGAGCCCGGCATCAGCGGCGAGACGATCGCCGCCCGTGCGCGCTTCCGCGAGCTCCTTGAGGGCGTGGCCGCCGGCCGCTTCGATGCGGTGGCCGTCAAGGCGCTCGACCGCCTGGGTCGCTCGCAAGGCCTGTCGGACTGGGGGACGATCGCCGAGACCTGCAAGCGGGCCGGAGTGCAGATTCTGGCCGGCGGCATGACCATCGACCTCCGTGACCCCACGCAAGGCTTCATGTTCACGATGCTTGGGCCGGGGGTCGCCGGCTTCGAGAAGAGCATGATCCTCGCCCGCACGTCCGCCGGCCACCTCCGCGCGGTGCGCGCCGGCCGCAAGCCGCGCGGGACGGACCCGCTGGGCCTGCGCCACCACCGCGAGGACCACCGCTGGGAGATTGTCGAGGACGAGGCGGCGACCGTGCGCCGCGCCTACGAGCTGGCCGCCGCCGGCTGCTCGACGCGCGAGGTGGAGGAGCGACTGCGCGCCGAGGGCCGATTCGGCAAGCGCGGGCGCCCGATCTCCTACGGCCGGGCTTGGTCGCTGCTCCGGTCGCGGACCTATCTCGGCGAGTGGCGGCACGCCGGGGGGATCGTGCAGGTGCCGGCGATCATCGACCGCGAGCTCTGGGAGCGCACGCAGCGGGCGCTGGGCACGGCCAGGACCTACCTCAAGGGCGACCTGCACTGGCTCGCCGGCCTCTGCCGGTGCGCGGCCTGCGGGCTGCCGGCGCATGCGTCGAACGTCGGCCGCGCGCGGACGCCCTACCTTGTCTGCGCGAGCGCCCATCCCCACTACCGCGCCAAGGGCGTCGAGCGCTGCGGCAACAGCTGGCGGCGGGATCGGGTCGAGGAGGTCGTCTGGGGGATGGCGCGGCGCGTGCTGGAGGAGCCCGGCTACCTCGAGCGAGCACGGCCGCAGAAGCGCGCCGACCGCGGGGCCGAGCTGCGTGCCGAGGCGGAGGCCGCAGAACGGCGGCTGAAGGAGTTCGACGGGAAGGTCAGCGGACTCACGCTGCGCTGGTCCCACGGCCAGCTCACGGACGCGGCCTACGACCTCGCGACCCAGGTGCTGGCGGGAGAGCGGGCGCTGGCCGACGAGCGGCTGGCGGACGCGCGGCGGCAGATCGAGGAGCTGGCGACTGCGACCACCGCGAGCGCCGAGGCCGGCAGCGTGCTCGAGGCATACCGTGCGCGGCTGGCGGCGGCCACGCCCGACGAGCGACGGCGGGTGCTCCGCGCGCTCTGCCCGCGGCCCGGCGTCCACGGCGTGTGGCTCCACCCGGACGGCCGCGTCGAGCTGCGGGGGATCGCGCCCGCAAATCGCGGAGGCGTTCCGTCCTCGCCGAAGGACCGCGCACCTCCGAACATGCCGTTTTCGGTGACCGGGATCGCGGCTAAACGCGCGTACCGCAAACGGAAACAGCGATACTAGCAGCCCGTCTCAAGGGCACGCCCCACCAGGGGCCTAGTCGCCCTCTTGCCATCCGTAGCGCCAGGCACTACAGTACCACCATCGACGACGGAGGGGAGCGATGGCGAGGACGATCGACGAGGTGCTGGCGCAGCGGGAGCCGAAGGCGGGGTACCGGCGCTACGTCTACGAGGATGCCGAGGTCGCGGAGATCGTCGAGGTCATCTACACGACCGCCGCCACCGACGAGGAGCGTGACGCAGCCATCGCGCGGGCCGAGACGCTGGTGAACCGCAGCCGCCTCCGGGACGCCATCCGCGCCTACGTGACGCGCACCGCCGCACCGGCCGTCGAGACGCAGCCCGAGCCCGCCCCGGTCGCCGCCCCGGCGCCCCGCCAGGTCCGCCGCAATAGCTACGCCGGCACCTGCTCCTGCTGCGGCCGGCACATCGGCGAGGGCCAGGGCGAGCTCTACAGGGCCGGCGGCTGGCTGGTCCGGTGCCTCGACCGCGAGGCGTGCGCGGCCCGCGCCACCGAGGGCGTGCGCTCTGGCGAGGGGTCGCTGTCCTCCTGGTCGAGCTGGTACAGGGACGCCGAGCGGGCCCAGAGCGACTACGAGGGGTAGCCAGGACGGCCACTCGCGGGAGGGCCGCAGACCTCCCGCTCCATCACCACACGCAGGACCACGGAGGGGATCATGGAGACGATGAAGAGCTGGCGGATCACGAATCAGCGGGCGGGCGTGGACCTCGGCACGTACCACGCGGAGGACGAGGCGGGCGCGCTCGAGGCGCTGGCGCGGGATGCCGGCCACGACAGCTACGCGGACATGTGCGAGGTCGCGCCGGTGGCCGAAGGCGAGCTGCGCGTCGTCGAGGTCAAGCCCGCCCGCGCGGCGTTCGGGCTCGAGGTGGTCGAGCGGCGCGGCGAGCTGGTCAAGGCGACGGACCACGACGAGGCGTACATCTGGGTCCCGGCCGACGCGCTCGATGAGGAGGTGTCCGCCGACCCCTACGAGATCGACCAGGCGTTCGCGCGCTGGTGTCGGGAGTGGGAGGTGGAGCCCGCCGCCGAGGAGTCCCGCTAGTGCCCCGCCTCCGGACGAACCCCATCTCGCTCCGCCTCACCGCGGCGGAGCGGGAGATGGTCGAGCGCGCGGCCGAGGCGACCTGTCCCGGCCTCGCGCCCTCGACCTGGATCCGGGCGGTGGTCATCCGGGAGGCGGAGCGGCTGACGCAGCCGCCGACCGACCCGGAGATCCAGGGCGAGCTGGGGCGGATGGTGAGGGCGGAGGAGGAGGGAGAGGGTGATGGGTGACGTGCTCAAGGCGATCGTCAACCTCGACCGCTACCCGCCGGGCCTCGACCCTGTGACCCAAGGCGAGGCCGAGATGCTGTTGCCGCGCCATCCCGGTTGTCGCTGGATGCTCCAGCGACCGATCCTGCAGGGCCACGGGCTCCTGTTTCTCAAGGCGATCAAGGTGCCGACGGGCGAGGTGGACCATGGCTAGCCGGATCGTCTACTGCCGTTCGCGCGTCGCCCGGCTGGCGTTCCGGCTCGACCCCGACCTCGACCGGGTGCGGTACGTCGCCGAGGCGTTTGCGCCGCTGGAGCCGCTGCCGGAGGATGCCGCGCCGCTGGTTCTCGCGGACCTCGAGCGGTTCACCATGACCTGGGAGCCGCCGCCACGGCCGACGGCAGAGGAGGAGCGGCGCATGGAGGATTGGCTGGCGAACCGCCGCCACCTCACCCAAGCCGATCGTCCGATGGCGGTCACCCGCCGTGCCGGCGACCAGATCCGCTATGAGCAGCGCGACGAGACGCCGCCGAGGACGGGGCCGATCCGGACGGCGGGGAAGCCGCGCCGCTAGAGCGCGAGCGCCGCCCCCACCAGCACCGCCCCGCCGATGCCGATGGCGGCGCCAGTCCGCTCGTGTCCGGCGATGGCAGCGGCAACCCCGGCCGCTACCGCCGCCCCCGAAACCACCGCCGCCGGTAGCCGCCACGCTGCCGGCGGCTTCGCTGCGTCGAGGGCGGCGAGGTATCCCGCCTCCCGGGTCGCCGCCGCCTCCGCGTCGAGCCGGCGGTAGACCCGCTCCGCGTCGAGGTCGAGGCGGGCCGAGTCGCGGTCGGCCTCGGCGCTCACGAGGCGCAGGGTCAGCGCGTCGAGGACCCACTCCGGACAGAGGGCGTGGCCGTCGCCGGTAGGGCGGCAGCGGTCGGGCTTTGATACGGCTCCCGGCGCGGCGTCCTTATCAAAGGCCGGTGCCCTTGCGGATTCGCTTACGGAAGCGGCCCGCCGTGCGGATTCGCTTACGGTCAGCACCTCGATCCGCTCGTACAGCGGAAGCCCCGCCAGCTCCCGCGCCCGCGCGTCGATCGCCGCGTGCTCGCGGGCGACCTCCTCCGCGAGCCTCGCCCTCTCCGTCTCGATGCGATGGAGCTCCACGGCATCGACCACTACCGGCGGCGGGCTTGAGCAGGAGCGGGCGAGGAGGAGGGCGAGGACCGCGCCTGCGGCGAGGAGGGTGGCGGTTCGGAGTATGTCTCTCACGGCAGCCCCCGATCCCGCGGCAGCGACGGCCCGCGGTAGCCGCGCCGGAGCTGGTCGGCCTTGTCGAGGTTCAGCGCCGCCGCGTTCGCAGCGGCGGCCACGACGAGGAGCCAGCGCGGCACCCGGTAGCCGTGCTCGACCGCCGCACGGATCGCCGCGTTGACGACGGAGCAGAGAATCGAGGCGACGGCGACGACGAGCCCGATCAATTCGATGCGCTCGCTCCAGGTCATGGGCTCCCCCAATCCGCGAGCATGTATTCGCCGTCCCGGTAGATCAGGCACTCGCGGCGCGGCGTGTGCCCCGGGCGCGGCAGCCCGACGTGCAGCCATCGGGATCGGCCCGACCGCTCATCGATCACCTGGTCGAAGGGCAGCCCGCTACCGGCGATCCACCTGGCCATGTCCTCGATCGTCACCGCCGGGTCCCAAGCGTGGCAGTCGGCGGCGAGCCCGAGCATGTGCGCGCTAGTCTTGCTGCCGCCGATGCGGGCATTGAGTTCCGGGCACCGGTAGCCGGACGTGATGATGATGGCGCCGAACCGCGTGCGGAGCGGTTCGAGGAGCGTGGCGCAAAGCTCTTGCAGCCGCGCGATCTCGACGTGGCCAGGGGTGTTGTCGATCCCGCGCTGCTGCGTGACGGTCATCTCTGCGAGGGTGAAGTGCGGCGTTAGGCGCACGACGCTTTCCTTTCTCGCGGCCCCACCCGGCCGCGCCCGTGGTACGCTCCCCGGCCGCCGGCCTGAGCCGGGAGGGGTGAGACATGTTTGGTCAGTCTCCGCTGACTATCTTTGGTGGCTGCGCTGGTGGCGGCCTTCTGGTCGTGTGCGCGATTGCGTTCGCCGTCTGGCTGGGCGTCACGCTCACCCGGCGGCCACCGTGAAGCCCGGCGACCCGTCGCGGAAGGTGCCGGTGCTTTCGTCGGCCGCGGTCAAGTACGTGTCGTTAGCCGGCTTGTTGGCCTGCGACTTGAGGATGTGCCACGGCTGGTCGAGCACCGGCTTCCCGGAGACACCGACGAAGGACTCCGTATCCACGAACGGGAACTCGACGCGCATCTGCGCGCTGTCTACCCTCTCCGTGATCCGGCGCGCGATGGCGCGGTTCCCGGGAGTGCCGCCGGGCGTGTGAAGGTGCATTCCGACCAGCTTGTCATCGGCTGCGCCGATGCCGAACCAGACGAGGTCGCTACCGGCGGTGACGCTGATTCCCTGCCCAGCCGTTGGGGAGAGGCCGATCCAGTTGTCGATCGAGTCGTAGAGCG
Source organism: Pseudomonadota bacterium (assembly GCA_023436385.1). GTDB lineage: Bacteria > Myxococcota > Myxococcia > Myxococcales > Vulgatibacteraceae > JAEZJH01. Next base: position 23,104 of record JAEZJH010000582.1, on the reverse strand, counting down.
CGGGCTTCTGCGCGGACGTCGGCCCCAAGTCTTCGAAGCGGGCCACGACGTACTCGCGCGAGTCGTCGGCAGTGTGTTCCAGCCTCAGCGCCCTTCGCTCGTACCGCCCCGGCATCGAGAACAGGACGATGGACTGGCGCTCGAGCACGCCGATCCAGTCGTGCATGTGCAGCGTGATCCGCCGCGTCGGAAACACCCGCCGTGCCCCGCCGCTCGCCAGCACCGACACCGCGGCCGGCGGGTAAAGCCATGCCGCCGACAGCCGCGCCTCGTCGCCCGGCTGCACCGGTAGCTCGGTCGCGCCAGGGGCCCAGCGCGGCAGTTCGTGTGCGGGCCACGCCGCGCGCTGGGCATCGCTCCACTCGAGCGACACCTTGCGGACGGCGGACCCGCGCTGCTCAGGGTCGGCTGGGATCGTCTCCGCATACGAGCCGGGCGCGCCGTAGCCAGCGGCGAAGTCGGCGGGGGTGATGTGCGGTGTGTCGCTCGACTTGATCGCCGCCCGGTCCGCTTCGCTCCACTGGCCCGGCACGCCGACGTGGAGCTTGTCGTCGAGGCCGATCCACCACGACAGCGCCCACGGGGAGCCGATGTGTGTCAGCAACTCGCGGAGGTCGCCGTCGCCACGCACCAGGCCGCCGCATGCGTCCGGTAGCGGCAGCGCCTTGGCGGCGGCGGTGAAGCTGGTGACGTCCACACCAGCGGCCCCGGCCTCCGACAGATCCTCAATCAGCCACCGCGCGATCGAGGGAGGCGTGGCGCGTCCACGGCCGGCGGCGCTCGCAGAGAGAAGGTTTGTCCCTGGAGCGAGCGCCCAAATCGTGTCATCGATCCTGGCCCCGATCGAACTCGTCGTCTCCAGCCACACGATCCAGACCGCGTGCGTCTCACCCTCGTCGTCCTCGAGCTCGACCTGGGCGGACACGAGCGCCGACTTGAACCGCTCCTCGGTCGCCGTCTTCCCCGCGAGCGGCACCTCGTCGCGCTTCGCGGGCGGGCCGAAGAAGTCCCACTCCGCGGCGTCAGAGAGCGTCGGCTTGTGCTTCGACGCGAACAGCAGATACAGACGCTTGCCGTCGCCGTCCGCGGGGATCAACGGGACTGGCACCCGGCCGTAGGCGTAGGGGAGCACAACATCGAGGTTTCCGGACAGCGCGCGCTCAAGCGCCTGGAAGTCCTCGTTGTACCCGCGGTCGGCACCGTGCAGCGAGAACTTGTCGCCGGGCTGGACGACTGGCACGCCGCGAAGCTGCCCCATCGTCACAGTCGGCCGCGGCTTGCCGAGGATCGTCGTGTCGTCCGACGCCATCGGCAGGGTGATCGTCGTCTCGGTGATTGTGGGTGAGCCGGAGCACGCAAGCATGGGCGTCAACGGCTGCTTGTCATAGGTGCCATCCTCGAGGAGATAGCAGGCGTAGAGCCGTCCGCGCAGATTGAGGAGCGAGTCGCCGCGGTACTCCTGGCCAGGCCCGGCCTCCGTGCCAATGACGTACCTGGTCAGCGCGCCGTCGAGGTTGTCCAGCTCGAGCGTTGCCTGGCACTTCTCCGGGACGCTCGACACCGCCTCGCCGATCCCGAAGCTGGTCCTGGGCGTCACCGCGAGCCGACCTTCTACCGGCCCATCCGCGAGGCGGAACGGGGCGGTGGACCACCGGACGTGGGTGGTCTTCGCGCCGAAGGCGTCGTAGAAGTCACCTTCAAAGAGGCGGGTTTTGACGCGCCACGAGCGGCGGATAGCGGAAGGCATGCGGATTCCCCTTGCAATCTCTGGCTGGCTGCGGTGGCCTACCGGCGAGGAGGATGGCTATGCGCTGGGTGATTCTGGCGGCGGTGGTGGTCGCGGCCTGTGGCGGCACGGACCAGGCCGGCATCCGCGGCGATCCGTTGTTCTGCTACGACTACACGGCGGACCCATCTACCGGACTGCGGGCGACCTACTGCACCGACACGAAACCAACGACGTTCTGCTGGTATACCGGGCGTTCGACCGTCACCATCGGGAACGATGTGGTCGAGTGCTGCTGCGGTGGCGTGGAGGCCGGCTGCCGCCGTCTTGCGTACGACGAGCCAGAGCTATTCGGCTGCGTCAAGCCAGGCTGTTGGCCCAACCACATCGACAACGATGCTTGCTGCAACAGCGGCCAGGTGCGCTACCGTGCCGACGGCAGCGAAGGCGCTTGGGACCACGCTGGCGTGGCCGACTGCATCTAGAGCATCCCCGTCAGCACAACGCCGATCCCGGTCACCGCAGCCCATCCTGCGGCGCTGTCGATCTGCGCGCCGATGCCACCGCCCCGGGCCCATGACCCGTAGTCGTCGGCGCGCGAGATGCGGCGCACCCACGGGGCGAAGTCCTTGGTGTACGGGTCGGCGCTGGCGATGCGCCACGACAGCAGCGCCGACCGCCACCGCTTGTATTGCGCGACCTGCCAGGCGACGTATGGATCGTCCTGCGAATCCACGGCTTCGCCGCGCCACGCGAGGCTGGCGAGTGGGCCGTGCTGCCACAGGACTTCGCCCAGGTTCGATCGGCCTTCCGTCTTGGCGACTTGGAAAGCGGCCAGCGGATACTGCGGCGGGAAGTGTCGCGCGTCCTTGTCGTGACCCTTGATCCAGCGGGCCCGGTGCGAGACGCAGAAATCGATCAGCTTCTGCCGGTGGCCGGCACTCTCCACACCATCCACGGCGATGCGCTGCCGCACGTCGCGCACTGCTTCCGGCGTTGAGTCGCCGTCGCCCACGCGCTGCCGCATGTATGCCCAAAACACGAAGTCGGGCATTGTGTCGGTCGTGTCGCCGCCGACGACGGCGCAGAACCGGAGCCGGCAGCGGTCCACGTCGCGGGTCGTGCCGTCGTCGTACTCCCACCAGATCGCCGGCTTGTCGCCGTCCACGCGCTGGATGGCTACGATCGGGAACCAGTCCTCGCGAGTGGCCGATGCGACCGACAGCGTGATCACAACGTCGCCTGTGCCGTTCGCAATCACCGACTCGACGTTGTGCGAGACGGTCAGCTCGTAGCTGCTGCCGACCCATCGGCAGTAGGCGACTGCCTGCGGTGCGAGGGGCGCGGAGTGCTCGAAGTCATCGACCCGGTGCTCTCTCGCATACACGTCGCGGAAGGCTTCCGAATAACGGCTTGGAAGGTTCAGCGACTCGGGCGCTACCGGGTCATTCGGGGCGACGACGATCCCCGTGTAGTCTGGAAGCTCCCGCATCACGCCACCTCGTAGAGCGAGAACACCCAATGGCCGCCGTTGCTCCGAAGCGCGCCAAGCGAGTCCGTGTCGAACTCGATCTCGGTGGACGATGGGAACATGATCACCGGACGACTCACGCCCTCGACATGCACCGCCACATCCCCGAAGGCAGGCGGGCTCGCAAACGCGAGCTTCACCGTCGAGGCCGATGCGGTTTCGAACGACACAAATGGATCGTCCCGGTACGTGACGCCGCGAAGCGTGGAGCCATGGTCGATAGTCCAGCGCATGATCGGCGGATACACGGTCGCGTCAAGTTCGCCCGACACGACGACGACGCAGAACGGAAACTTGAGCCCGCCGTGGTTACCTTCCGCGTCGTGTTCGTTGTTCAGCGCCGCGTCAGCACGCCCGGTCCACTCGGCCTCCTCGTTGAACCCGGTGCGGTCGGTCGGCGCTGCGGCAAGCGGCTCGACGCCGCGCACGTCGCGCACCGCGTACTGTAGCGGACGCGACCCGCCGCGCACCTCGATCTTGCGGAGTAGATCAGCCACGCAGCACCCGCGCTAGCTCGGTGGCCTCGAGGGCCACGCCGTCGTAGAGGTCAAGGTCTTCATTCCATCCGATGCCGGCGGCTAGCCGGACCAAATACACGCCGCCCGCCTTCGCCGGCCGGGGCCAGAGCACGAAGGACTTGAGCGCGCCACCGACCGCGCGACGGAACAGGATGAGGGCCGCGTGCTCGGCCTCCGTCAGCACCGGCCAGGCGATCCCGAACGACGCGATCTCCTCGCCCGTCTTGGTCGCCTGGCTGCCATTCGTCTCGACCTGTTCCACGAGACGCGGAGACAGCGCGGTTGCACACGGCAGATCGGTCGGCACGCCCAGCACGATCTCGCCAAGCTCTGGCTGCGTGCCTGAGGTGAGCGAGAACAACTCGACCATCCAGTAGCGCGACGAGACGGGGGCGAACGTGCCGCCCCAATCGCGCCGGCCGGCGCCTGTCAGGTCGGCACGTTTGGTCCACGGGCCAGTGGCAGAAGTCCCGGTGTAGATCGAAACACGCCCGTTAAGGAACACGGGCGCATACAGGTCGAAGACAGCCGCGGCGCTGGCCGACTGCGCGCTGCCAAGGTCGAGGACGATCTGGTGCGTGCTGCCGGCCGTGGGCGATTTCCACGGGCGGTCGAGGCGCCCGTCCGTGAGCGATGCCACGGTGTATCCGGTAGCCGCCGCGAGCGCGGAGCCGCCGGAGCCCAGGAGCGTTGCGCTGGCGGCGAGGTTGTCGGTGAGCACGCGCATCAGCTAGCCCTCGGGGCCGCGGTCGCGGCGCGAATGTGTGCCGGCAGCAGCCCGGCCGTGCCGTCCGACAGGTGGCGGGCGAGGCCGGGAGCGGCGACCGAACGCATCATCTCGAGCCCGGTAAGCGGGTCGAGAGAGGCGAAGTGGTAGTGCGTCTCGCCGCGCCCTGGGATCGGCATCCCGGTCATGCCGCCGGCAGCGACAGCCTGGAGGGCGGCCCGCGGGATACGCATGGAGTTGATCGCAGCCATCACCCGATCGCCGTAGTGCGCCGCCGCCTTCTGCTGGATCATCCACTCGCCGCGCGATCCCCACAGCCGGACGCTATCGGAGGTGGGACCGCCGGGGCCAAGCACCTTCCCGCCGCCAGCGTAAGCCGTTGTCCCGTTGCCCCAGCCGGTACCGTACTCGAGTTGGAAGCCGGAGCCGGACTGTTGCGTGTAGGCGTTGTTCGCCGCGCCGGCCGCCTGCCCGAAGATGGAGCCCCAGCCCGGCGACACGAAGTCGAGTGCGGTCGAAAGGAGCTTGATCAGCCCGCTTCGGATCAGCGCCGCGGCCATCTCCTGCACGAGACGGACGATCGCATCCCGCAGCATGTCCACGTACGTCTTCAGCCCCTTGAACCCATCCTGTAGAGGGGCGACGATGGCCGACGAAAGGACGCCGCCGACATCGGTGGCTATCCCCTTGATTGCCTCGGTGCGTGCCTTGGTCGCGTCGAGCTGCTCGTTGACCGTCTTGAGCTGCGCGATCCGATCGGTGAACAGCCTGTCCGTCTCCTCCGTCCGCCCCGGCATCAGCGCGTAGTCGTAGCCGGCGCGCTGGTACTCGTCCATGCCGGCGGTGTCGATCTGCTCTTGGATGGAGGCGAGCTGATCCCACACCCCAACGCGCTCCGCGACCCTGGCCTCGTACTCCGCGAGCCGCTTTGCCTCGTCGGCGATGGCACCAAGACGAACGGCGGCGAGATCCAGTTGCTTCGAGTTCGCGCCCATCTCGATCAGCTTGGCTAGCTTGATCTCGATCTCGGTCTTGCCGATCGCTTCCGCTTCCTCACGGATGCTTTCGAGCGCGGCAGATAGCTGCTTCGCTCGCTCGTCGGTCTTGCCTCCGCGATCGATGACCGGGGCGCTGCGCTTGCGCGTGCCATCAGCCGCGTGCGTCCTTGGGTCGAGGGCCGGTCCGACAAATTCAACCGCGCCGACGCCGGCAGCCACGGCCGCGGCGCCGCCACGGCTCACGAAGTCCCAATACTCCTGCCAGCGCCGCTTCGAGTCCTCCTGCGCCATCGTGTCGATACGTGCGGCGCGCGCCCACGACGAGTCCGAGTTCAGGAACTCCGGCGCCCAGTTCCGCCAGAACTTCTTGGCCGGATGCTCCCACGTATCGCCTAGCTCGAACTGCGAGGCCATCGCCGCCATCGCGCCGATTCCGCCACCGATGTCAGCCAGGAGCGTCTTGAAAAACATCGCGGTGTCGATCGCGCCGTCGAACATCGTGCGAAGCGATTCGCGCGCCTCGTCGCCGTTCTTTGCCGCGTCCACCATCGCTTCGGAGACGCGCTCAAGAGACGGCAGCGCGGCCTCCGCGATCAGCCTGGCGACAACATCGAGCTGCGACTTGAGCCGCGTCATGTTGTCGTTGAATCGCTCTGCGGCCTGTGCCGTGTCGGTCGAGACGACAAGCCCCAGCTTCCGCGCCTCCTCCGTCGCCTCGGCCATACCAGCCGACCCGCCGTTCAGCAGTGGGATCATGTCGGCGCCGGCCTTGCCAAACAGACGCATGGCGATGGCCGACTTGCCGGCGCCATCCTCCCACGACGCGAAGCGGTCGGACACGTCGGCAAGGAGCTGGTCGAGCGGACGCACAGCGCCGGTTGCGTCCCGCGTCTCGACGCCGATCGCCTTGAACGTCTCGGCCTGCTCCTTCGCGCCGCCAGCCGCGTCGGACGCATTCTTCGACAGCTGCTTGAGCCCGGTGGCCAGCTGCTCCACCGACACGTCTGACAGGCTTGCGGCGTGCTGCAATCCGGACAACGCCTCGACGGTGAGTCCAGTCTTCTGCGACATCTTGACCAGGGCGTCCGCTGAATCGAGCGCGCCCTGGACAAAGCCGGCGAAGGCGCGCACCGACTGCCAGCCGATGTATCCGCCGATCGCCGCGCCGATGCCCTTCGCGATCCGGTCGAGCTTCGCGCCGGCCGTCGCGATCGTCTTCTGCGCCTGGTCCATATCGCGCTTTAGGGACGCGATGTTGGCTTCGATCTGCAGAAAGATCGAACCGAACTTGACGGCCATGAGGCTATTCCTTTGCGAACATGGTCCTGATGTGTAGCAGCTTGCGATAGATCGCGTCTGCGTCCATGCGTCGGCTGGTGTCGGCCAAGGATGGGAAGAACGCACCGGGCGGCTTGGGCTTGCCGCCGAAGCCAGTTATCAGCGAGGCAAGCACTCCGCTCCGGTAGTCGGCGCGGCGCTCGGCCTCGCGGTGTCTCGCAAGCAGGGCATGTATCTGTCGCAGCGTGAGCCTACCGGCATCGGCATCCGATAGGCCCAGGTCGTACCGGCACGTCGCCCATAGGTCTAGGCGGGAGAAGCGCCCCCCGCCATAAGAGGGTTTGCCGACGCATCCTCGCCGCCCATCTGCGCGGTGAATGCCTTAAGGGCGCCGGCGAACGCGCGCATGATCTCGGGCGCGCGGAGCTTGCCCAGCTCCTCGGCCTTGATCTCGGGGTGCTCCCGCCGCAGGCCGGCGAGAAGGAAGGCGCGATACACACCAGGCTTGCGCTTGTTCAGTGCCTCGCTCAGTCCGTCGCCCCATGGGTCGAGCCCCTGGTCGTAGAGGTAGTCGCAGGCGTCGAGGTCGTAGACCAGAGACAGGTCGCGGCCCATGAGACGCACGGTGCCGGCTCCGGTGATCGCGTTGGTCATGGCTTAGGGCGCCTCGTCGAAGTCGGGCTCGCCAGTGACGGCGATGGTCACGGATGCAGCGATCTCCTGGTCGTCGATCGATGGCTGGAAACCGGAGATGATCCCGGAGAACGTGAAGGTGGTCCCGGTCCACGGTGCAGGCAGCGCAATCTTGAAGTTGTGGACCTTGCGCCCCTTGATCTTGGCAACGATTCCCTTGTGCCCTGTCTCCGTGGGATCGTGCTCCAGATCGAACGTGACTTCGCCTCCGTCGATGCGGCCAGCGGACTTCCGCACGAACTCATCATCGAGGGTGCTCTTCTCGATGATATTCACGTTGAGGTTCGGCCCGCTGATGTTCTTCACCCGCCCCAACGGCTCGAACGTCCCAGGTACAGCGGTTTCGATTTCCAGCGTCGTACCGACACCGGTTCCTTCCTTGAATGCCATCTCCACTCCTCCTTACTGCGTGTGATGAATCGTGAGATCCAACGCGACCCCGTACACGACCGGGGCGCCTCCACCCTCTACCGGCTCCGTGTCTCGCTCGTCGGGCGGCTCGATGCGGAGCACCTCCACCGCGCCCCACGCCCCCCGGTAGTCGGTGACGCAGGCGCGCACAGCGTCGGCCAGGGCGTGCGCTTCCAGGTACGACTCGGCCCAACACGTCACCTGCACCACGGACCGGAGCCGGACGGTGGCACCGTCGAGCGTGGAGCGGGGCGAGCCTGCGATCCGCTGGTAGGTGATCGCCGGATACGCCTCGCCCTGCGCCAGACACAGCGGACGGATGCGGTCGCCAGCGAGCGCGGCGATCCCCGCGTCGGACGCCAGCAGCGCCCGGAGTCCTGTCTCGAGAGTCATGGGCTACCCCAACTTGCGCGAGTATTTGAGCCGCCGACCCTCTGCCTTGTGCGCCTTCTCGCGGTACGCCTGGGCCTTGGCCTTGTCGCCCCGCGCCTCGGCCCGCGCCGCGCGCTGCAGGTTCACATCGACGGACCGCCGTGCGTTGGCGAGGCCCCGACGCAGCCGGTTCTCGCGGATGGCCGCGGAGTGCGCCACCTCAACGACGAATGCCATGAGTGCATCGCGGATCACGTCGATGGATTCGTCCGCGTGCGCCTCGAAAGCGGGTCGCCAGTGGGGCTTGGCCGCAACCGTTCCGTTGTCCACCAGCCGGCCCTCGGCATCCCTGTATCGGAGCGCGTGGCCGTATTCGAGCAGCTCCGGGAGATTGCGCGGGCGCGTGCCCTTGGTTGCTTTGTAGAGCTTGGCGCGGTCGAGGCCGACGCCGCCGATAAACGAACCGCGCCGCTTTCGGACCGGAGCTGCCTCAATCGCATCCCGGTAGGCGCCCTCGTCCACCGGGGCCTTGGCTTTGACATCAGGCAGAAACCGAGCCGTGCCCGCAGAGATGGCGACCTCGATAGCCTTGCGCTCAAGCCGATCGTTGATGCGTCGCAAAGCCCTGAGGGCTTCGCGCATCCCCGGCACGTCGCGTGTCGCCATCATTCCACCCTCGCCGTCCCCGTCAGCTCCCAGCCCTCGCCGCGGCCGACCTCGACGACGGCGGACAGGTCGTAGGCCCTGCCCATCCACGCCACCCGCCATCTACCGGGGGACGGGGCGAGCCTGCTATCCGCACGCACACGAAACACGCGCGTCTCCTCGGCGGCCGTTGCCGGGCGAGCCGCGCGCTCGGTCGCGGAAAGCTGCTTGACCTGGGCCCACACCGTGGCCACGGGCGGCCAGTCCTCGGTCACACCGCCGGCCGGGTCGGTGCCGCGGGTGACGCGCTGGAGGGTGATGCGGTCATGCATCGGGCCGGCTCTCACGAGATCACCCCGACCGCATACGGCGACAGCAGCCGGTCGGCTGTGCGCGCGATCTGGCTGCTCACCGTGCCGACGATCACGCTGCTCCGGTTCTCGTAGGCATCCCCGACCATCACGAGGATCGCATCCACGATCCCGGCCGGAACCGCCTCGGGCTCCGTGCCGGCGGTGAATTCAACCACGAGCGCGGCGGGCCGCTCCGTGTCGAGCGCGGGCCACCCGTCGAGCAGGATGACCCGGCCCGGCACCGAAGCGGTGTCCACCGCATATCGGGCCGGGTCGATCTCGGTGTAGTCGGCAGCGCCCGGCTTGCGGTAGCGCACCGACTCCACGCTCGCAAGCGGCGGGCGCGGGATCGGGATCGCCGCCCACCTACCGGAGCACGGGGCGCGGTCGAGCTCCAGCCGGTAGGCCGCAGCGACGAGCTGCCGGCGCGTGAACGTCTCGGCGTATTCGCGCGCCGACTGGATGGCCCTGGAAATCAGCGAGTCCTCGTCGGTCGAGTCCACGCGGAGGTGGAGTTTCGCATCCGCGAGACTCACCGGCTCGGCGGCCGGCGGGGTCGTGAGAACCAGGGCCATCTTGTCACCTCTTTGGCTGCGTCTTCTGGGCAGGCTTCGATTCTTCGACGCGCACGGCCCGCACGCCGTCGCACCACAGCACGGCGGCGGCATCGTCCATCTCGACCACCTGCCCCGGCGCAATCGAAACGTCGTGGCCGGCGACCGCTACCAGGAATCGGACGCGAGCCATGATCACGCCGCCGCGTTGGCGTAGTGCTTCACCGCGCCGCCAACGTCCATCAGCTTGCCGTCGTGACGGCTGAACGCGAGGAAGCCGACCTGGTGGTTGCGGATGAAGTTGCTGTCCTCCATACGGAACAGCTGCACCTGCATCACGTCGCGGATGTAGTAGCGGCTGAAGTCACCGAAGAGGATCGACTTCGCGTTGGCCGCCATCACCGGCATGTGCTGGTTGATGATGTACCCGTAGCCGGCGATCCGGTCGGGCTCGTTCTCCGTGATGGCCGGCTGCCACAGCGGCCGCTGCTGCCCGTCCTTGAGGAGACGCAGCGCGAGGAGAGTGGAGTCATGCATCATCAGCCGGCAGTTGGGGCCGCGATACGCAGGGTCCACGGAGTGGATGAGCTTGATGATGTCGTCGTAGGTGACGGTGGTGGTCTGCCCGTTAGCGCCCTGCACGCCCTGGGTCGAAGCTGTGACCAGGCCCTCGGGCTGACCGACGCCGGTGCCGGTGGTGAAGTGCTTGGTGGTGATCCTGCCGATCCGCTGATTGAGCACGGAGACGAGGTACGCCTCCATGTCGATCGCGGAATCCTGCAGGAGCTCCCTCGGGACCGCGATCTCCTTGGAGCTGTACCAGAACGCACCGATCGACTTGACGCCGAAGCTCGGGTCGAGCTTCGCGGCCGGCGCATTCTGCCCGACGATCTCGCCCTCCTCCGCGGTGGCGTTGCCGGTGGGCCAGTTCATTGCCTCGCCGCCAGCGGTCGAGAACACGGTCGCCGCTTCGCGGATGCCACCGAACGCCTTGAGCGCGGCGATGATCTGCCCGGCGGTCGTGGTCGGGACGGTGTGCCCTCCCTCGGCAGGGACCGTGGTAGACAGCGTGTTCTGCGGTCCACTGGCAACACGCCGCGCGAGGAAATCCACCTCCTCGCGGTTCAATGCCCGGTCGCCGCCACGCATCCATTTGTTGAAGATGCGCTTGTGTTCGGCCTCGGGGTCGTCGCGGTCGATCGTCGTGACGGTGCCGTGCGCGACGTTGGACGCGAAGTTCGCTGCCTCGCGCTCGAGTTGGTCGGTGTGCCGCTTGATCTCGCCGTCGAGATCCGCGATCTCGGCCGACAGGCGGTCGTACTTCGTCTGATTCTCCGGGTTCTCCTTCCACTTCGCCCCGGGGTTATTGTCGAGGAGGTCTCGGATCTCCTTCGCCAGTGCCTGCCGCTTCTCTCGCATCTGCTGGATCGTCATGCCCTGCTCTCTCCTTCCGGGTGCCCGATGCACCCCGTGTGACCGGGACGCATCCGCGCCCGGAAAAGCAAAGGGGCCGGCGCAATGCCGACCCCTCGTGTGTCTCTCTGGTTGCGTGTACCTAGCAGCCCATCTCGATCATCCGCACCGCGCGCTCACGGGCTTCCTGCTCCAGGTCCGGCGCCGTGGCCGCATTCGTCGGCTTCTCCGTCAGCGCCTTCGGCGCGTGCTTGTACGCGCCGAGGTTCCAGGCGTTGTCCGGCTGGGCCGCCTTCTCCGGCGCGAGACGATCCGCGAACCCGTGCTCGATCGCCTCGTCGGCGGTGAACCACGTCTCGGCGGCCATCCACTCTGCGATCTGGTCGCGAGGCTTACCCGTCGCCGCCTCGTAGTCGTCGATGATCGTGCCGTCGATCTTCTCGAGGGTGTCGGCCAACTTGTGGAGTTCCGTCGCGTTCCCGACGGTCCACCCCATCGACTGGTGGATCATGAAGAACGCGCCCTTGGTGATCTCCACTTCATCACACGCAAGAGCGAGCCACGACGCCGCCGACGCCGCGAGTCCGTCGACGTGGGCCACCGTCTTAGCCTTGCACGCCTTGATCGCGGCCACCATCGCCCGCCCCTCGAACACGTCGCCACCGGGGCTGTTGATGTGGAGGTGGATGGTCGCCGCGTTGAGTGCGAGCACCTGCGCGGCGAAGTCCTTGGCCGTGATCCCGCCGTACCAGTCCTCTCCGATCATGTCGTAGAGGTAGACGTGCGCCTCGCCCGCAGCCTCGTTGACCACGCGCATGTTCGCCGGCTTCGCATCCGGTCGCTTAAGCAGCCGCAGCATTCGTGCTCTCCTCCGGCTTCGCGGCCGGCGTGTCCTTCGGCGTGACGAGATACGGCAACGCGCCCTTGCCGTCCGGCAGCGGCGGCAGGTTCTGCACGCGCCGCACCTCATCCGGGCTCATCCACCCGGAGCCCTGCGCCCCGCCAAGCGCCGCGCGGAAGTAATCTGCCTGCGCCTTGCTGTCACCACGGAGGAGCGCGTCCGCGTTGAACTCGACGAAGTAGCGCAGCGAGCGGGGCCAGAACTTCCGGTTCATCTCCTGCTCGATCCGACGCATCGGACCCTTGAGCGTGTATCGCTGGAAACCAAGCGTGATCGTCTCGACGCCGGTTCCCCAGCTGCTCGTCTTCTCGTTCTCCCCGATCATCACCGGGGGCACGCCGAACGCACGGGCGATGTCGATCACCTGCCAGGCGCGGGTCTGGAGGAGCTGCGAGTCCTCGGGCGATAGGGTGAGTTGCTTGACCGACGCGCCTAGCTGGAGCACGAGCGGGAGGTAGCTACCAGAGCCGCCGCCATACACCCGCTCCCACTCCGCACGCAGCGTCTCAGGCTCGCCCTCGCGGAGCTTGGTCGGATACTCGATCGCAAACTGCGGCGTTGCGCCCTTGGCAAAGAACTTCGCCGCCAACTCCTCGGCCGCGAGAGCCACGCCGGTAGCCTGGAGCGCAGCGTGCCGGATGACGCTCATCCCGCGCACGCCGTCGAATCCGAAACCAGGAAAGTGCAACACGTCGTCCTGGTCGAGCGCAATCCACTTTCCGTCAGCGTTCAAATCCACGAAGTAGCGGAGCCGCCTACCGACGCGATCGATCTGCACGTTCTGCCGCGGAATCGGGATGATCTCCACGGGCTGCGTGCCCTTGCGGCCGATCACCGCGATCCCGTCGCCGCGCAGATACATGTCGGTGACGATGCGCTCCCAAAAGCTCGCAGCGGTCCACGCTGGCGACGGCTGCTCATTCAGCAGCCACCAGATCCCGCCGTATGCGTCCTTGCTTGCCGTGGCCCTGGAGCCGTCCGGCGTGCGCTCGTATACCGGAATCGAAAGCCCGGCGATGGCTTCGGCCAGGAGACGCACCGACGCGAACACGGCCGCGGTCCGCATCGCCGTCTCGGGCGTCACCGCAGGCCCGGCGACGGAGTCGGCGCCAAATAGCTCAAGCATCTGCGCCCACGCCGCATTCGATGGCGGCGCCGACTCGGCCTCGTTGCGCGCCTTGATTGCCGCTTGTTCTCGATGGTACGCGGCACAGTTCTCGCGGAACACGGCGAGGTCGGGGTCGGTGTCGAGGTCGATGTTGCTCATTCCCTGCACCCCGGCGTCACCGCGCACAGCCTGTCGAGCGTGCGTCGGATCGCGGTCTGGTCCTGGCGGATCTCGCGGATCTCGCCGCGAGTGGCTTCGGCGCCCTTCTCCAGCATCTGCACGCGCAACTCGATCGTCGCCTGCTGGGCGCCCGTCGCCTTCGCGTCCCCGTACCACCCCAGGGCCAGCGAGATGGCAGTGAGCACGCCAACGGCGGCGGCGATCCAGCCCCAGGTGCGCTTGGCCTCGCTGCTCAAGGATGTCTCCAAATCTCGCCGTCGTGGGCGTAGTCGAGGTCTTTCCCTTCCAGCCACAGCCGCCGGTGTTTCAGCTCATGCGCCAGCGCGGTCCGCTCCAATGCGTCAGCCGGCCTCACCCAGATCCAATCGAACTCCGGGTCGAAGCAGCCGGCGATCTCCCTCGCGGTCCTGCACTCGCCGCGGATCTCGTCGGCGAAGCTGACCCGCGCGCCATCGCTACCGGCCGGCTCTGCTTCCACCGCCGCACACAGCCCCGGCTCGTCTGCCGGCTGCGGCCCCCAATCGACGCTGACGCCGCACACGACCGGCAGCGGCACGGGGTCGCACGCCGCCACGCACCCCGCCGATAGCAGGGCGAGGGCGACGGTTCGCGACATGGCTCGCTAGTAGCTCCAGCCCCGGTAGGCGCGGCGGCGCGGGGCGTTCTCCGGGTCCTGCTTGGCCTTGCGCCGGTCGTATCTCGACGCGCGCCGCTTCTCGGTGCGCCGCGTGCGGGCGTTGTCCCACCGGCACAACTGCTCGGGCTGGGCGCTCACGTCGGCACCTATCCGATCCGCCAGCGCGTCGCGTCGGAGGTGAACACGAACTTGCCGGGCGTCCACTCCCACGGGGCTGGCGTCGGGTGCTGGTCTGTTCGCCACGGGATAAACACGGGCGCGGCCTCGTCGCCGGCCGCCTTGATGACGGACGCCACCTCGTCCGGTGTTCCGTCGATCTCGATCGTGGTCCCGTTCGCCTTCCGAATCGTCGCCTTCATCGTTCGGTCTCCTGTGTCGGAAACGCCATCTCCCGCTTGCAGCTCTCCCGCCCAGCCAGCTCCACCGGCCACAGCCCGCGCGTGCCGGGGCAGGCGTGGGGGCAGGTGGCGGCGACGGTGCCGGTGATGGTCCCGTCCAGGCACGTCATCGGCGCCAGGTCCCGCCGGATTCGCTCGTCCTCGGTGCCGGCGGGGACGCTGACCACGGCGTATTCGGTGCCGTCGACGGTGAACCGCTCGCCGGGGACCTCGGCCCAGGCGGCGGGCCACACGTCGTCGGGGAGGACGGGGAGGGCGACGGTTTCGTAGGCGGTCACGCCGCAACCTCCAGGTCCGCAATCCATCCGTTGGCGTACACGTCAGCCACGCCATCAACGCGCCGGCCCAGGTAGCCGATCGCGGCGCTTCCGGTTGGGGAGATCAGCGCGCCGGATGCGGTGGTCGCTCCGACCGTCATCCGCCCGGATCCAACGCCCCACCGCGCCTCGATGAGCCGGCCAGGCTCGAAGCCTCCGTGTGCCGCCTCGACGCGCGGGAACGTCGAGCCGTCGCCGATAACGAGCGCCACGGTGCCGCCGGCTCGCACCTCGAGGATGTACCCGGGCGACAGCGCGGCGGCGCGGGTGTCGAGAAGCACGCACGGATCGTCACCGGCCCCGGTGATGGCACGGTAGCGCAGGCGCACGGTGCCGGCCGTGATGGGCCATCCGGTGGTCGAGATGTGGAGCACGTCCGCGGCGCGGGCGAGGGCGGTGCCCTCGGTCCAGATCGGGGAGGTGGGGAAGGTTCCGTCCTCGACTTGGGCGAAATCGAAATCAACCGCATCACCAACAACGGCTATTCGCACGCCAAACACGAATGATGTCGCAGCCGCACGCGCTACAAAGAATCTCCGCCAAGTACCGTCCACATCGACCGGCTCAACAGTCGCCCCGTTGGTGATGTAGACGGTCCCGCTGCCTGTTCTGCGGCGAATCCACGCCGACCCGATACGCGCCGCAGACGTCAATCCCGAAATGGTCTGGAGCGACTGACCATTGGCGGCGGTTGCGGTGACAGTTGACGCCGTTCCGGCTAGCCCATCAACCCCGTGACAGCGCACCACTGTAGCACTCGTCGCAACCCACGCCGCATTCGTAAGGTCCCGCGACCACAGCAGCCGATTCGTCCGCGGCTCCTCGATCAGCGTCCCGAGGTCCGGGCGCTGGCGGGGCACACCGGCGGCGACCTCGACGATGCGGCCGGTCGCGTCCTCGTACCATGCCTTCGATGCGCAGGAGAAGGTGGCAACCCTGCCATCGCTGCCGACGAGGGAGGTGCGGAGGGGGAGGGAGAAGCCGCCGGCACGGAGCGGCATCGACCTCAAATCCATCGCCAGACGCATCACGCCACCCGGGTCACTTCAAGGATGCCCGTGGCGCCCGGCGACCGGATCGACCACGTCTCGTCGGAGGGCACGTCGACCAGCCATTGTGTGTTCACGGCGAGGTACGTGCCTTCGTTCCCGGCGATGGACGCGCCAAGCTTGATCCAGATCGGCTCGCCGCGGACCGTCAGCGTGTAGCTACCGGCAGGCACCGCGAGCGCGGTCCCGGCCGCCGCAGCAGTCGTCTCGGTCCGAACACCCCACAGAACGTGCATGGAAACCTCACAGCCGCACGAACGCGGCGGCCTGTTCCTCTTCGACCTGGGCGAGCCAGCGGCCAATGGCTCCAATCAGAGCCACGGCCCCATCGATCTTGTTCTCGGGCTTTTCCTTGCGCGGGAACACGTTGTCTTTCGCGTCGGTCCGCGCGACGACGTTGCTCATGCACCACGTCATCACCTCGTTGCCGTCGTGCGCGATCTTGCCGGCAAGGATCAGCGCGTCCGTCGCCTTCATCGGCTCGGAGAAGTTCTTGACCGTGGCCCCGTATTCGACCATCGGGAACCCATCGGCCTGCATCCGTGTCGCGAACTGCGTGGCCTGGAATGGGTCGTATGCGACCTCGACCAGCCTGCCGACCGACTCGCGGACCTCGCGCAGATCGTCCTCGATTGCGGCGAAGTCGATGATGTTGCCGGGCGTGGTGGCAAGCCAGCCCGCATCGCGCCACTCGCGATACTTGCCGTGCCGCGCCTCATCGACCAGATCCTCGGGGAGCCAGAACTTCGGCACGACCGCATACGTGCCATCGTCGCGCTTCGCCACCAGCAGGCGCGCCGCAAGGTCCTTCTTCGACGCCAGGTCGTGAAAGACGATGGCTTCGCAGTCGGAGAGTTCGGACAGCGAACACCTCGGCGCGGCCTTCCACCGCTCGAGGTTGAAGTACGGCGAACGAGCCGTCACCCACTGGTTGAGGTGCTTAGTCCGAAACGTCCCAGCCTTGCTCGAATTCCGAACCGCCTCGCGCTGCGACGAGCGCAGGTAGTCGATCGAAACGCTGACCCCGGCGTTCGGATTCGCCTTCCAGAGCGCGGCCTCGGTCGTCCAATCCTCGGAGTCGTCGAGCGTGTAGATCAGCGCGAAAAGCTCATCGTCCTGCTCGGCGCCTTCCAATACCTTGCGGGCCGCCAGGTGCTCGGCGTAGCACGGGCCGGCGAGGTCAACGCCGGCCGTCGTGATCACGATCAGCAGCGGCTGCCGACGCGCGCCCATGCCCGTCTGCATTGTGTCGTATAGCGTCGAGTCGGCGTGCTCGTGGTACTCGTCAACGATCGCGCAGGACGGCGAGGCACCGTCGCCAGGCTTGCCGATGATCGGCTCCATGCGGGAGCCGGTGCGGTCCTGGCGGATGGACGCCGCGAACGCCTCCAGGCCAAGCGCCTCGCGCATCGCCGCGGTGCGTTCCACCATTTGCTTCGCGGGCCGGAACACCTCCCACGCCTGCTGCTCGGTGGTTGCGCCGCAGTACACCTCGGCGCCTTCTTCCCCGTCCGCGCTCGCGCAGTAGAGCCCGACACTAGACGCCATCGTGCTCTTGGCGTTCTTGCGCGGCACCTCCCAGTAGACGCGGCGGAAGCGGCGCGTTCCGTCTGCCCGCACCCAGCCAAACACCGACGCCCACCCGAAGACCTGCCAGGGCTCGAGCTTGATCAGCTCCCGGCGCTTCGCCCACTCGCCCTTGACGTGCGGGCACGCCTCGATGAACGAACAGACCCGCGCGGCCCTGGATGCGTCGAACATGAAGACGCCGCGCTCGAGGTCGTCTAGGTGGCGCTGGCACGCGGCGCGGACCAACTGGCCGGTGAGGATCTTCCCCTCCACCACGTCGCGCGCATACTGCGTGGCGATGGCTGCGTAGTCTCTCACACTCTCACACCGCGAACGCGGCGAACGGATTGGCGGCGGCGGTCTCGGCCTTGCGCGTCTTCGGAGCGCGGACGATGCCGCGCGGGGTTAGACCCAACACGTCGTAGAGCAGGCGAGCTTCCTTCTCGTGCTCCAGGAGCTGCGCGAGCCACGGGTTGGTCTTGGGGACCAGCACGCCGTTCGTGTTCTCGACTTCGCGGATAAGCTCCTGCCCGGCCATCTCCTCGCGGATGCTCTCGGCCCGGTCCTCGATCCGCGCCAGGTGCGCGATGGTCCGCCGGTAGGCGCGGGAGAGCGTGCCGGCGTCACGCATCTCCTCGACCAACTCGCCGAAGATCGCCAGCGCTCGACCCGACAGCGCGGCCGGCGGTGGAACGTCGCCAGCAGGCGGTGGCGCCGCGCCGTCGCGTTCGCGGGAGGAGCGGAACGTGCCGCGCTCGAGCTTGACGTCGCGTGGCAGAGGGTGCGGTCCGCGCTTGCCCATTCACGTCACCATATGCGCAGGACTTGCGCCATGAGCAGCATCAACCGCAAAATTTGCGGCCGGACTGCCACGTATCCGAGTCGAATTCACCCGCGCGGTCAGTTCTGCCCCACCCCAGCCTTTCAGCCGCCCCCCCCTCTGGGCCGGGTCGCGCGCAGCTTTTGCGCCTCCCGCAAACCTTGCGCAGCACGCTCGGCATGGGTCTTGCTTATGTGGCAGGCGTGACACAGCGCCTGGAGGTTGGCCCGGTCCAGCCGCCTTGCGGGTGCGCTGGCGATCGGCTCGATGTGGTCGACCTCTGTGGCCGGCGTCCGTCGTCCTCGACTCCGACACGCGCGACACAGCGGCTCCTCGGCCAGGACGACAGCCCGTAGTCGCTGCCACGCACCGTCGTACCCGCGCTCGCTCGCGCTGCCCCGCTCGGCGTCGTAGCGGCGGTCCTGCCGCGTCCGCTCCCGCCTCGGCTCGTAGGGATGCAGTGAGCAACGCGACCCGCCGTCTGTGAGTCGCGTGCAGCCGCGGTACGAGCACACGCGCGGGGCGGCGGTGGGCATCATGGCTCCATCACCCCACCGCGCCCGCCCCGGCCTCGGGGGAGGGAGCCGCGCGCGAGGCGGGGCGGTGGCGTGTGGCTGGGTCCTGGCGAGGTGTGCGGCGGGAGGTGCCGGCTGGAGCCGGCGGTGGGGCGGTGACGCTGGCCCCTAGGAACGACCGCGCCCGGCAGCCTCTCGGCCCCGGGCGCACGAATCAACGATCCTGTCCATACCCCAGCCGGTCGTTCCCGTCAATCCTCGGACACCGGGTTCGATGGCGCCTCGAGATAACCCCAAGCGGGGGGCAGCAGCCCGGCCAGCCGCATCCGATAGGCGAGCGTGGCCCGCGCATCGGCCAGGACGGCGCCGACGTGGCAGGCGCGCACGCGCGCGACCCGGGCGCAGTGGGCCAAGGAGTGCCCCGTGGTGCGGTCGCAGAGGGCCTGGCGGATGGGGGCAGGCAGGCCAGAGAGGCACGCCAGCACGCGCCCCCGTAGCTCGAGCAGCTCGCGCTGCTGGTGGCCGTTGTCGCGCAGGGAGACGCCCGCGTAGTCGATGCCTCTCGAGGGCGAGAAGGAAAGCGCGAACAGCAGCGCCGACTCGACGGAGGGGAACGTCCGCGCCCCGTCCGGGCGTATGGTCACGCGCATCGGGGGCTCCTGACACGGATAGACACGGATGCGACACGGATGGTCGAGGGGCATCCGTGTCGCGGAATGACAAGAGATATCGATGGCTTGGCGGCTTCTGACACGGATACACGGATGAAAGTGCCCTCTACGCGCTTAACGCGTGCGTACCTCCCCCCTCTCCTCTTCATATTCTCCTCCATAGGTAGGATCATCTGTGTATCCGTGTCAGAATCGTCCAAGCCAATGAAAACACAATGGAAAAGCCTGACACGGATGGTCGCTCGGCATCCGTGTCACATCCGTGCATCCGTGTCAGCCCGTGGCCCTGCGGATCCAGCAGCGCGCCCGGCCTCCACCGGCGTCCCGCTCGGTGCGGGACTCGTACCCTAGAGCCCGGAGGACGCTGGCGACCCGGCGCTGGTCGGCCGAGGTCCACTGCCCCTCGGGCTTGCGGAGGGCCTTGTCCAGCACCTCGGAGGTGGTGAGGGGGGTGAAGTGGTCGCGCCTGGAAAGCCACGCGCCGATCAGTTCCTCCCACGGATCGGAGCGCAGGTAGTGCGCCTGGGCCTCCTCCATGACCGCCTCCTCGTCTGGCGTCAGCCACCAGCGCTCGCCGCTTCGGTAAAGGTGGACGGCTTCCGCCCATAGCTGGTCGCGCCAGCGTGCGAGCGCGGCGGTGTCGATGCGGCCCGGCACGGGGAGGACCCAGTAGCGCCGGTTCCCGGTGGAGTCGGAGAGGATATCGTCCTCGTTGGTCGAGCCGACGATGACGCAGTGCCGCTTGGCGTCCACGACCCGGCGCCCGAACGGCGGCCGGTAGGTGTCGGAGCGGGAGGAGAGGAACGCCTTGACGGCGCCCGCGTCCCGGGCTCGGGACATCGCCTCGAGCTCGGCCCACTCGAGGATCCAGACGCGCCGGAGGATCAGCAGGGCGTCCTTGTTGCCGATGTCGATCGCCGTGTCCGCGAACCAATCCGGCCCGGCGAGGGTGGCGAAGAAGGTGGACTTGAGCGCGCCCTGGGAGCCCTTGAGGATCAACACCGTATCGACCTTGCAGCCCGGGTCGAGCGGGCGGGCTACGGCGCTGATGAACCAGCGGCGCAGGATGAACTGGGCGAGTTCGGAGTCTTTGACCCCCAGCACGTCCGGCGCGACGAGCGAGATCCGCTCGAGCCCGTCCCAACGGAGGGACCGGAGGTACTCGGCCACGGGGTGGTAGCGGTGCTCCTGGGCCACCTGGTCGATGGCCATCGTGATGTCGGCCGCGGACGGCCGGAGCGGCTTGCCCTTGGAATCCCGGCAGTAGCACTCGATCCGCTCGCGGATGACGCCCACTGTCGAGTCCTCCACCGGGACGCCGCCGATGGTGGGCGAGCACAGCATCTCGTTCCACTCGAGGGGTTCGGGGATCACCCGGGAGTCGTGCCGGAGGATCTGAACGACGGTGGCGTAGCCCTTGCCGTAGGTGAGCGGGGCGGGGTCTTGGGTCGCGGATTCGGTTCCGACAGCGGTTCCAGCCTCGGCCGGAGGCGCGGGGGCGAGCCGTGCGGCGGGGAGGTAGCCCTCTCGGCGCAGCAGCTCGGCGGGCTTGAGGGACTGGGTGTAGGCGTCCAGGTCGAGCGCGTCCCCGTGGTGGCAGTTGTTGGCCTGGATGCCGGGCTGCGAGTGGGAAGACGAGAAGCAGACCCAGCGAGATGGATCGGATGGGAGCCGCGCGAAACACCGCCTGTGACCGCAGGCCGGGCAGTCCCCGTCCGACTTCGGCCACTCGCGCGCGTGGTCGGCGTTGTAGCGCTGGATGGCATCCTCGAGGGATACGGCTACCGGCTTCGGCTGGGGCGGCGCGGGGGGCTCGGTGTCGGCCGGCTGGAGCTCCTCGAGCGTGTAGGGCTCGTCGCGCAGCACCTGGACCGCGGCGTCTCTGGCCTTCCCATCCACCTTGGCCCGGGGCGAGTAGAGGAAGCGCGCCGTATCGACCAGAACCGCCGGATCCACCCGGTAGCCGGAGGCGCTGCCGATCGCCGCGGCCACCCGCCTACCGGCCTCCCGCGCCGCGCCCTCCCACCGCTCGCGGTCGGCGGCGAGGTCTGGCAGGCAGAACACCAGCCGCGCCCCGCGGGGCGTCAGATGCAGCAGGGAGCCGGGCAGGGCTCCGGTGGCCGCGAGGGTTTGCAGCGCCCTGACTGATTCGGCGGGCGGTTCCGTATGCGTCCCGGCGGCGTCGTGGTAGTCGAGGTCGATGGCGATGGCCGACGCGCCCTCCCACCCGTCCTGCTTGCGGTGCTCGCCCTGCCACAGATGCGGGCTCCACCACGCCTCTTTGCTCGCGGGCTGCCTCGCTAGCGCTTCCGCCAGGGCGCGGGCGGGCGGCACCTGTGGCTCGAGGGGGAGGCGCCGGCCGCGCGGATTGCGCCGCCCGGCGCCGATGGTGATGGCTAGCAAGCGATGACCTCCTCGACGGCCTGGATGGCTTCCTCTGCCGACCGGACGATCCGGTAGGCGGCGCCCAGGGATTCGACGCGGGCCTGGAACGCGCGCTGGGCCGGGCGCTGGGTGCCGGTCGCGGATTTGCACTCGAGGAAGACGACGCGCCCGCCTCGCACGATCGCCTCGATATCCGCCTCGCCCTCGAGCCCGAAGCGCAACACCTGGCCGGTGAGCGGGTCGCGGGCGGTGCCCACCGAACGGCGAATGGCGAGACAGTCGGGCCGGGAGCCGACGGCGAGGAGGACTTCGCGGAGGATGGTGGCTTCGGATTTGGGGCGGGTCACTCCCTCCCCCTCCTCGCCGCCGCCACCTGGCACTCGAGGTTGATCACCTGCGCCATTCCCACCCCACCGCGCTTGCGGAGGATCTTCCCCAGCATCCGGTCGAACGCCTTGAGCCCCTGGTAGCGCGGCTCCTCGGGGATCCCGGCGAGCGGGCCGGGGCCGCGCGTCTCGGCCTCGAGGCGCGCGTCGTGGGCGGCCTGGCCCTGGCCGTAGAGGGGGCACTCGAGGCACGACAGGCCCGCCCAGCTCGAGCGCTCCGCGACGGAGAGACACCGATCGGTCCGCTCGCACCACAGGTCCCGCGACTGCCAGCGCGGCTCGCGCGCGGGGGTCGGGTTGGGCATGGGAAGCGATACCACCCGATCACCCGGGCTCGCGGACGCCGCCATCGCCTCGTTGAACTCATCAACGGAAACTCGACTCATGCCGCAACCCCCCACTCGCGCGGAGGCCATGCGCCGAACCGCGCCTTGTATCGGAAAGCGGCCCACCCGGGCCGGTAGTCACGCGACTTCGCCAGCTCCATCTGCTGCTCGAAATACCGGCGCCGCACCTCTACCGGCGCCTCCACCCGGCGGATCTCCTCGAGGCGGACGGCCTGCACCGCAGCGTCATCCACCTCCTGGATCCGTCTCTGCTTCACGACAGGCGCGACCCCACACACCGGGCAGGCCGGGAGGTCGCTCGCGTAGACGGCGAGGCACGCCTTGCAGCGGCGCACCCCGGGCGCCTTCTCCTTCGCCGCAGGCGAGCGCACGTCCGCGTCGAGCGAGTAGTTGCGATCCTCGTCGGGGAGCCCGTGCCGCAGGATGCAGCCCGCGTGGTCGTGGATCCGGGCCTGGGCCTTGCCGGGACTTGGACGCAACACCCGCCCGACCATTTGCAGGTAGAGGCCCACGGAGAGCGTGGGGCGTGCGAGGATACAGACCTCGACGGCCGGGCAGTCCCAGCCCTCGGTGAGCACGGCGACGTTCGAGACGACGCGGGT
>JAEZJH010000531.1 GCA_023436385.1 Pseudomonadota bacterium | reverse complement strand
GGCCACCACCGACGACTCGAGGGCCACCACGGGCCGGGAGGCCGCCAGGGCCCGGGCCACCTCCGCGGAGATCGACGGCTTCACGGTTCCTCCGGCCCCGGGATCGGGGCGTGCGACGGCGGCGTCCGGATCGGCGCGGTCCCGGGGACGCCGAATCCGGGCCGGGAGCATCGCTCCCGCTTGCGAGCCCCGCACGGAATCACAGGTACCGCTCGATCTTCGAGAGGACGTCGATCCGGTCGACGAGGTCGGTCAGCCAGTCGAGGTCGTCGGTCTCCAGGGTGAGCACCGGCGACCGGTCGTAGCCGGCGATCCACTCCTCGTAGAGCCGGTTCAGCGAGGCGAGGTAGCCCGGGGGCAGCTCCTTCTCGCTCTCCCGCCCGCGGCGGGCCACGCGCTTCTTCAGCGTCGGCACCCGGGCCCGGAGGTAGACCAGGAGGTCCGGGGGCGCGAGGGTTTTCGCCGAGACCGCGTAGAGCTCGCGGTAGGTGGCGTGGTCCCGCGGCGAGAGGATCCCCCGGCGGTAGAGGCTCTCCGCGAAGATCTCCGCGTCCTCGTAGATGGTCCGGTCCTGGATCACCGTCCCCGGCTCGTCCTGGATGGCGAGGTGGAGCCGCACCTTGTGGGCGAGGAACCAGACCTGGCTCTGGAAGGCGTACGCCTTCATGTCCCGGTAGAAGTCGGCCA
Source organism: Pseudomonadota bacterium (assembly GCA_023436385.1). Taxonomy (GTDB): domain Bacteria; phylum Myxococcota; class Myxococcia; order Myxococcales; family Vulgatibacteraceae; genus JAEZJH01. Next base: position 2,648 of record JAEZJH010000531.1, on the reverse strand, counting down.
GGTAGGGGTTCGCGTCGTTGGGCTCGAAGACGGGCTTCACCCCGTACCGCCGGCCGAGGAAGCCGACGAGCTCGGTCTTGCCGGCGCCGATGTTGCCGGCGAGGGCGATGAACCGCTTGCGCGAGCCGGTGGGCATGGCGGGGTTGGTAGCACGCGGCCCTCCCGCCCCGCAACGGACGCCAGAGGCCCTCCGGGGCCCGCTCCGGGCCCAGTTGGCGGGTGTTGCGGCCCGTGCCTACAATCGGCCGGACGCCCGCCCTGTCGGCCGAACGGCGTCCGGGGAGCCCTCGTGATGAACCTCCGGGGCCGCATCCTGCTCGTCGACGACGACCACGAGATCGTCACCTTCCTCGCCACCCTCCTCTCCCTGGAGGGCTTCGAGCCCCTGGTGGTCACCCAGGGGAGCGAGCTCTTCGGGCTGCTCGACCGGCAGCCGGCCGACCTGATCTTGATGGACGTGGCGATGCCCGACGCCGACGGGATCGAGCTCTGCCGGCAGGTGAAGCGGGATCCCCGGACCCGGAACGTCCCGGTGTTCATCGTCTCCGCCCGCCCCGGGGGCGAAATCGTCGACCGGGCCCGGGGCGCCGGCGCCGACGAGTTCATCCGCAAGCCGTTCGAGAACCAGGACCTGGTCGACCGGATCCGCCGCCGGCTGGAGGAGCCGGCCTGACCGCCGGGCCTCCGCCCGGGCCCGCCCAATACCAGGCTTTTCGCGATCCGGATCGAAGATGAAGATTCCTGCTTGACACCCACCGGAGGTCTGACCTATACACCGCGCCACGTTCGGCGCTGACGAGAACGGCGGCGGCGGACGGCAGCAAAGCTGTGCGGGTGTAACTCAGTGGTAGAGTGCGACCTTGCCAAGGTCGAAGTCGAGGGTTCAAATCCCTTCACCCGCTCCAACGAAAGTCGAGGAATCCCGGCAGGTTCGCCTGCCGGGATTCGTCGTTTAAGGGCCCCGCTCCGGGCCCCGCCGCCCTGCCCTCCCCGGATGTATCCGCCCGGCCCGGCCGCCGGGACACCTGCACGCATACACGCGCCCGGCGGCCCCGTCGCCCGATCTCCGGATCGGCCCCGGCACGCGCCCCGGCACGGTCGCGTCGGCGGCCGCGCGGGCGCCCGGCCGCAGGCGAAGGGCAAAAAAAAAAGCGGGACTCGCCCTGGGGGGGAAGGCGAGTCCCGCAGCGTCGGGTCGTGGGGGGTTCGACCCGAGCCCGGCGTTCATAGACCCGGTTGGCCGGAGCGCAAGGGCCGCCCCGAGGATTCCCGGGCGACGGCTATTCCGCCGCCAGTTCAGCCTTCCCCGCCGGGGAGGGTTCGCCCTCGGCGGGCATCGCCGCCTCCTTCTTCGCCACCGCGGCGAGGAAGTCCCGGAAGTACTGCCAGGCGGAGATCAGCGACGGCACCAGGGAGAGGGCGAGGAGCCACTCGCCGATCAGCTGGAAGTCGAAGACGTAGTCCCGGACCACCAGCAGGTCGACGCGGTAGCGGAAGTGGACCAGGACGCCGATGATCCCGGCGAGCTGCAGCGAGGTCTTCCACTTCCCGCCCTGCCCCGCGGCGATCACCAGCCCCTCGCCCACGGCGATCTGCCGGAGCCCGGTCACCGTCAGCTCCCGGCAGAGCAGCACGATCACCAGCCAAGCCTCGACGCGGCCCATCTGCGCGAGGAGGACCAGCCCGGCGGTGACGATCAACTTGTCCGCCAGCGGATCGAGGAACTTCCCGATCGTGCTCACCAGGTTCATCCGGCGGGCGAGCCAGCCGTCGACCAGGTCGCTCACCGCGGCGAAGGTGAAGACCAGGGCCGCCAGGAACGAGGAGAGCGGGTCCGCCCGCCAGGTGAGCCACACGAACAGCGGGATCACCACGATCCGGACCAGGGTGATGAGGTTCGGGAGGTTCAGCATCTCGTCGCGAAAGCGCTTCCGGGCCATGCGGGCCTACTTAGCACCCTCCCGGGCAGGAAGCACTCCCGCCGCCCGCTCCACGGCGGCTTTCGGCCCCTTACGGAACCAGCAGCACGTCCCCCTCGCCCTCGAGCTCCACGCCCACGCCCAGCCCCTGCTCCGGGCCGCCGTCGAGCGGGAGGAGCCGGGGCGCCAGGGCCCCGGTCCACCCGACCAGCCGGCTCGAGGGGACCCGCAGCGAGGCGCCGGAGACCGGCAGGGTCCGGACCCGGCGGGCGGTGGCGAGGAGCACGTGCCCGCTGCCCCGGAGGCGCACCAGCGGCAGGTCCCCGGCCGGCCCCGGGACCCGGCCGTTCTCGAACTCGAGCGACTCGTCGAAGGCGAAGAGCGGCTCCTCGCAGAAGAAGGCCTCCTCCTCCGCGAGCCGCAGGGCCGCCAGCGTCCGGGCCCGGCCGGCGGAGTCCTCGGGCGAGATCAGGAGCGACCCCTTCCCCCGGACCCGGAAGATCTGCCGCTCGCCCTCGCCGAAGCTCCGGTCGGTGCCCTTGCCGCGGAAGCGCTTCTGCGCCGGCTCGAACCCCAGGGAACCGCGGGCGCCGTAGACGCCGTCGAGGCGGGTGAGGAGGCCGCCGCGGACCTCCACCGCGGCCCCGAAGGCGCCGGTGGCGAACGGCCCGTCCGGCGGCAGCGGCAGCCGCGCGAACTCGACGAAGGTCGCCAGCGCCGGCACCCGGC
>JAEZJH010000347.1 GCA_023436385.1 Pseudomonadota bacterium | reverse complement strand
GGTGACCGGGGCGCTCGGGCTAATCGATGCCGCCGAGGTGGCACGGCTCCTCGCGGGCGAGGGCGACCGCTGGCGCGGCGCCCGGGCGCCGGGGCGCGGGCTCACGCTCTGGGACGTGGGGTACCGGCGGGGCGAGGATCCGTTCCGGATTGCGGCCGGCGAGACCCATTCGGCCGAGCGAACCGGTTGACCCGCGGCTGCCTTCGGCAGCCGCGCGGCATCCGTTCGCTCACCCCACCCTGCGCTCCAGCTGCTCCTCGGCGCCGTACTTGTCGAGGAGGTCGCGGACCGCCTCGCGGAGATACTCGCTCTGCCGGATCCGCGTGCGGCGCGAGAGATCGCGGAGCTGATCGGCGAGCGTCGGCGGCAGGCGGATGAGCATCGAGGTGAGGCGACCGGCGGGCTGCGGCTCGAACGGCGTCATCGTGGAATCCTCTCCCTGGAGCGGGTCGCCGACCGGTTCTCACGGTGGGTCGCCCCCGCGCGCACCAATTGTGCTTGGGCGAGGTGAGCCGTCAAAAAAGCTGCAAGTGGAAAACGTCGCGCGCCACGCCGCGCCGGTGGAGAACCTAGCCGGCCGAGCCGAAGCGGAGCTGTACCCCGGCGAGGAAGTCGACGTTGGCCTGCAGCCCGTCGCCGAAGGCGAGGCCGCCGCCGATCCCGGCGAAGATCCCCAGGTGCTCAGCGGGATCGTGCTGCACGCCGAAGCCGAGCCGCGCGCCGCCGCCCCACACCGGCTCGATGCGGACGAATACGCCCACGTCGAAGAAGGTCTTCCAGTCCTCGTCGCCGTAGTAGCCGCGGTAGAGCGCGAAGGGCGCGAGCCGGGCGTGGTCGCCGTCGAGGGCGGCGCCGGCCCGGAGTCCCACCAGCCCCTCGCCACCTTCATCGGTGAGCGGCACGCCCCAGGCCACCTCCGCGGCGACACCGGTGCCGGTCTCCGTCTCCTCCCCGGCCCGGCCGACGATCAGGTGCTCGAGCACCGGGCCGACCACCAGCGACGGCTGGCCCCGGTGATCGAGGCGCGGCTCGTCCCACTGGGCGGCGGCACTCGCCGGCAGCGCGAGGAGGAGGACGGCGAAGAGCACGCGGAGCACGGGATGCATCGGGGACCTCGCGGCGCGGGAGCGCCTCAGCCGAGTACCGGAAGCGGCCGGACCACGCCCTCGTTCATCCGCCCGGTGCGGAACGGCTCGAGATCGAGCGCGACGAAGCGGTAGCCCGCCGCCTTCACCCCGGCGACCAGCGCCGCCCGGAGGTCGGCATCGGCGAGGGCCCGGGACAGCTCCGCCTCGCCCAGCTCGAGCCGCGCCACGTCGCCGTGGTGCCGGACGCGGAAGATCCGGAGGCCGTGGTCGGCGAGGACCTCTTCCGCCCGCGCCACCTGGTCGAGCCGCGCGGCGGTCACGGTGGTGCCATAGGGGAGCCGCGAGGCGAGGCAGGCGAGCTGCGGCTTGTCCCAGGTGGTCAGGCTGAGGCGCCGGGACCAGGCGCGGATCTCCGGCTTCGAGAGGCCCGCCTCGAGCAGCGGGTGAAGCACGCCGCGCTCGTCGCCGGCCTTCCGTCCCGGGCGGTGATCGCCGACGTCGTCGGCGTTGAAGCCGTCGAGGATCGCGGCGATCCCGCGCTCGTCGGCGACCTTCCGGCAGAGGTCGTAGAGCTCGCTCTTGCAGAAGTAGCAGCGGTCGGTGGGGTTCGCGGCGTAGCGCGGATCGTCGAGCTCGGAGGAGTCGACGAGGACGTGCTCGGCGCCCAGCTCCCGGGCGAGCCGCACCGCGGCCTCGCGCTCCCGCGGGGCGACGCTGGGCGAGATCGCCGTCAGCGCCACGGCCTTCGGGCCCAGCACATCGAGGGCCACCTTGAGGACGAACGCCGAGTCGACGCCGCCGGAGAACGCCACCAGCACGCTCCCCGCCTCGCGGATCCTCGCCCGGAGCGCCTCGTAACGCTCCCGGCTGGCCTCGCAGATGTTCTCGAGATTCTCCGTCGCCACCGCCGCCTCCCGCCTTGGTCCGTCGCGGGACGCGCGAGGACCGGAGCCCGCCGTCGCGCGTCCGCCAGGGCGGCGCGTCGTCGAGGGGGGCCTCCGGTCCGGGGTTCGCCTGCCGGCCGCGACGCCTGGAAACTTAGCGCTTTCCCTTCTTCTTCGCGGCCTTCGCCTGGGTCGGGGCAGCCTTCGGCGCGGGCTTCGAAACCTTCGCCGCCTCGCGGCGCGGGGCGGCCTTGGCCTTCGCGGCCTCCCGGGCCGCCTTCGGCGCCTTCCCGCCCTTGGCCGGCTTCTCGTCCTTCGCCGGGGCGGGCGCCTTCTCGGCCTTGGCGGCGGCCTTGCCCTTCGGAGCGGCATTGGCCGGCTTCGCCTCCGCTGCCGCCTTCGCCGCCTTCGCGGGCTTCTCCGCCTTGGCGGGCGTCTCGGCCTTCGCGGCCTTCTCCGCCTTCGCGGGTTTCGCCGCCTTCTCGGCCTTCGCCGGCTTGGCCGGCGGCTCCGCCTTCGCGGCCTTGCCCGCCTTGGCCGGCTTCTCCGCCTTGGCCGGCTTCTCCGCCTGGGCGGCCTTCTCCGCCGCCATCCGCTTCGCGGCCCGGGCCACCGCCTGCTCCCGGTCGGCCTTCGCCTTCTCCCGGGCAGCCTTCGCCTGTGGCGGCTCGACGAGGAGGTCCTCCTCCGGCGGCAGCGGCGGCGGCTCGACGCCCCCGGCGAGGATCTCGAACTCCTCGCGGGTGACGTAGCCCATCTCCCGGAGGCGGTCGAAGATCCGGGCCGCGCTCTCCTCGACCCGCTCGAAGCCGGTGTCGACCCGGAGGTCGGGGTTGGCCGGGACGTCGTACGGCGCGTTATGGCCGGGGACCGGGGTATCGCCGGGGATCTTGTAGAGCGACCGCTCCCGCTCGAACATCAGCTTCTCGATCGGGCAGTCGACGTAGATCTCCACGAAACGGCCGATCGACTTCCGGAGCTCCTCCCGCGCCTCG
>JAEZJH010000335.1 GCA_023436385.1 Pseudomonadota bacterium | reverse complement strand
GCGTTGAGCCGCCCCGGGTTCACCGGGACTGCGGCTCGAGGAAGTCCGGCCTCTACTACGGCACCTGTCGCCTGGCCGAGGCCCGGCGCGCACGGGCCGCGGAGCTGAAGGAGATCGCCGATGCCATCCGCGTTTAGACCGACGCCGCGCGACGGGCTGACCGCCCTCGAAAAGCTCGAGCGCCTCGAGGCGCTCGCCCAGGTGGTCGCCGACCTGCGTGCCTCGCAGCGGGCCGCCCTGGCCACCCGCGCGCAGGTCCACATCACCGAAGCCAAGCGGCTCGAGGACCTGGTCGACCGCGAACTGCGGTCGCTTGGCTACGTCGGCTCGGCGCAGGCGTCGCTGCCTTTCGGAGGGGCGTGATGGGAACCCGGGCCGATTTCTACGTGGGGCGCGGGCCCCACGCCGAGTGGATCGGGTCGCTGGCCTTCGACGGCGACCCCCGAAGCATCCAGCCGTTCGTGCTCTCCGCCCACCGGGAGGACGACTTCCGCGCGGAGGTGGCGACCCACCTGCTCGACAACGACCCCAGCGCGACGACGCCGGACCAGGGCTGGCCATGGCCCTGGGCCGACAGCAGGACGACGGACTACGCCTACGCCTTCGACGGAGGCACGGTCTACGTCTCGCGATTCGGTTCTCCGTGGTGGAGTGCCACCGAGGAGGAGCCGCGGGATCCCGCGGCCCTCGCCGGCGCAGCGGCCGTCTTTCCGGACATGAGCTCGCGCCGCGCCGTAGCCCCGGCCGGATCGGACCGGTCGGGCACGATCGCGGTCGGGGTACAGGCGACCGTCACCCCCGCCGCCCTGGTCGCGCTCGCCATCGAGTTCGCCCGGGAGCTCGTCGCCCGGGGATGGTCCGCGCACCTGGCCCGGGAGATCGAGACCGCCGCGGCCCAGCCATTCGGCCCGACGCTCCTCCTCTTCGCCGATCGCCTGGACGCCGCCGCCGGCCCCAGCTTCACGGAGCGGTACTTCCGGGCCCGGGCCGCGGCGGACGCCGCCCGGCTCGCCGCCCACCTGCAGTCGCTCGCGCAGCGCCAGGAGGTGGACCGTGGCTGAGCTCCGGGAGACCAGCTGCACCAGGTGCGGGAAGGGCTGTCTCGACTTCCACCGGCGGGGCGAGGAGCAGCTCTGCATCGTCTGCGTCGCGACGGTGGTCCGGGCCGAGGAGCGCGCCGCCTGCGTCGGGCTGCTCCGGTCCGAGGCCCAGTACCGACGCGACCGCGCCCACGACCTGGCGCACGTGCGAAGCCAGGCCCACCAGGTGCGGACCTACCTCCAGGAGGCAGCGGCGCTCGAGGAGCACGCCAAGATGGTCGAGGGAGACGGGAGGTACCGCGATGGGAAGCGCTGATTTTCGGGCAACGGTCGATGAGGCGGCGGCCCTGCTCTTGCGGAGCGTCGTCCGGCGCCTCGACGAGACCGGTCGGGACCCGGTGCGCGATCTGGTCGCCCGCCTCCGCTCCGGCCTCGCCGAGCACGAGCGGGCGGTGAAGGAGGAGTGCGCCGGCACCGCGGCGAACATCCTCGCGGTCTACCGGAGGCACTTCTCCGACCCGCGGCTGGCCGAGGAGTGCCGGAGCGAGATCGTCCGCGCCCTCCGCACCCCTCCCCCCTCCCCGGAGCCGGTGGTGCCACCGGAACCGCCGGCTCCCGTGCTTGGCACGCCGAACAACCAGGGGCCGTATCCGGCCGCGGCGGATACCACCCTCGGCACCTGTTGCGGCGCGCTGGTCCCGTTCGTCATCACGGGCCACGTCGTGCCGTTCGACTGCACGCGCCCGCCGAACCACGCGCCCGACTACCACGTCGCGCACGGCGAGGGGCTTTGCGGTTACGTCCGCATCGCTCCCACCCCACCCGCCGCGACGGAGGTGGGGACGGAGAAGTGCGGGGCCGGAGACTCGTTCTCGCCGCGCCGCTGCACCCTACCGGCCGGGCACGGTGGCTGCCACGACGACGAGACGATGCCGACCGGAGCGACGGAGCGCATCCATCCCCCGCCCCCACCGGACGCGGGCGCTCGCCGCGCGGCCATCGATGCCGCCGATCCGATCCTGCATCCGAACGGCCGATGCACCTGCCGCGGAGAGGGTCGGCGCGAGTGGTGCCGGAACACGGAGCCCACGGACGCGGGCGGGAGGCGCATCAGCGTGAACCGCGACGACCTGCATCGCATCGTCTGCATGGCGCAACCCGAACCAGGGACGATCTGGGGCTCCGACGATGCCGCGGCGCTCCGCCGCGTCTCTACACTCCTCGGCACCCGCCGCCGCCCCGGGAGTGAGCCATGATCACGATCGAAGGGCTGCGGAAGCTGCTGGCCGAGGCGACGCCGGGGCCGTGGTGGGTAGGCGAGGACGGATACAGCGTCGAGTGTGACGCCGAGGGCTGGCTGTTCGACGTGTATTCGACGCGCTGCGGTGAGGACGCGACTCTGTTCGCCGCCGCCGTCAACGCGCTCCCGGCTCTGCTCGACGCGGCGGATTCGCTCGCGGTGCTGACCCGCTACATGGGCGAGCCTGTCGGCGGGTGGGCTGGCATCTTCAACGACGACGCGATCGACCTGCACATC
>JAEZJH010000270.1 GCA_023436385.1 Pseudomonadota bacterium | reverse complement strand
GCCCTGCCCTCGGCCTCCCGGGCCGGGCGACGTGGTGGTCGTCCGCCCGCCCAGGGTCGCCGATCCGGCCGCCCGCCCGCGTGCGCGTTCCGCGGTCCCGTGCCCACTCATGTTGGGGGGACCGGGGCGCGGAGGGCGAGATGGCGATCGCGAAGGAAGTCCGGCTGATCCTGGGAACGGCGCTCCTCGCCGCCCCCCTCACCCTCGCCGCGGCGCCCGTCGCGGAGCAGCCGCCACTCCCGGTGGCGCTCCGCACCGGTCAGCTGTGGCTCGATGGCAGCCCCGGGCCCGCGGCGCCGAGTCCCGGCCTCCCCGACCTCTCCGCCCTGGTCCGCAAGGCGATGCCGGCGGTGGTCTCGATCGAGGTCGAGCAGCGGCCGGAGGATCCCACCGGCGAGGATCCCCTCGCCGACATGTTCGAGCGGTTCTACGGCGGCGAGCCGTCCGAGGGCCTGGGGGCCGGCTTCATCATCCACGCCTCCGGTCTGGTGATGACCAACGCCCACGTGGTGGAGAAGGCGGCGCGGATCCGGGTGATCGTCGCCGACGGCGACAACGAGCAGGAGCTGCCGGCCCGGGTCCTCGGCACCGATCCGGACACCGACATCGCCGTGCTCCGCGTCGACGCCAAGAAGCCGCTCCCGGTCCTGCCGCTCGGCGACTCGGACGGCCTCGAGGTGGCCGACTGGGTGGTGGCGATCGGCAATCCCTTCGGCCTGCAGCAGTCGGTGACCTTCGGGATCATCAGCCAGAAGGGCCGCACCGACGTCGCGCCCCAGGGCCGCGACGGCTACTTCGACTTCATCCAGACCGACGCGCCGATGAACCCCGGCTCCAGCGGCGGACCGCTCCTCAACCTCCACGGCGAGGTGGTCGCGGTCAACAACGCGATCAACGCCTCCGGCCAGGGGATCGGCTTCGCCGTGCCGATCAACATGGCCAAGGCGGTGGTGCCGCAGCTCGCCCGGGACGGCAAGGTCACCCGCTCCTGGATCGGCCTCTCGGTGCAGGACCTCACCGGCGAGGCGGCCCAGCGGATCGGGATCTCGCGCCGCGGCGGCGTGGTGGTGAGCGAGATCGTCCCCAGCGGCCCGGCGGCCAAGGCCGGTCTCGAGGTGGGCGACGTGATCGTCCGCTTCGGCGACCGGAACATCGACGCTGCCCAGCGGCTCCGTTGGGACGTGGCGTGCGCCAAGGCGGGCCAGACGGTGCCGGTCCAGGTGCTGCGGCAGGGGCGCACCGTGCGGCTCCAGGTGACCCCGGCCCGGCAGCCCGAAAGCGAGCACGCCTCCCTGGAGACGCCGCCCAGCCGGCACCTCCAGGAGCTGGGCCTGACCGTGGCCGACAACGACCCGCCCGGCGCGGTGGAGGCCGGGATGACCGCGCCGCTCGGCGTCCGGGTGGTGGACGTGGCCCCGTCGAGCCCGGGGCGGCGAGCCGGCCTCCTCCGGGGCGACGTGCTCCTCGAGATGGGCGACGAGGGAATCGCCGGCGCCTCCTCCCTGGCCCGGATGATCGAGGCCCGGCCCCGGGGGTCGATGCTCCAGCTCCACGTCCGCCGCCAGGGGGAGGACACCTGGCTCGCCCTCCGGAAGCCCTGACCCCGCGGGACGGTGCCGGTGCGACCTGCCCCTCGCCGGACTTGAACGGGCCGTCGGCCTGTTCTATAGGAGCGTCCTTTCCGCAGGGTCGGTCCCGCGTCGCGGGCGAACCAAGGAGTGAACGATGGCCGAAGCTACCGCCGCGGCGCCCACCAAGAAGCGCGCTCCCGCCCCCAAGGGCGGCGGCAAGAAGGCGTGCATGGTCGAGGGCTGCAAGCGCGCCTACCGGGCGAAGGGTTACTGCTTCTTCCACTACGGCAAGTGGCGGGCGGGCGAGCTGCCGCACCCCCGGTACAACACCTGCTCGAAGGAAGAGTGCAAGAAGAAGGTGCTCCAGGGCGGGCTCTGCGAGGAGCACTTCAACGCCTGGAAGGCCTCCCGGAAGAGCGCCAATCAGGGCTAAGCGCCTTCGCGATCGCGCCTGACGACAGGGCGGCCTCCGGGCCGCCCTGCATCGTTCCTGGCCTCCCGGCTACCGCCGGTGCGGCACCCGGGCCGCCCGCTGGATCTGCTTCACCGCCGCGGTGAGCAGCTCGACCTCCCGCTGCGTCGGCTCGCTCCGCACGATCAGCCGCCGCAGCTCGGCGAGCACCTGCTCCGGCTGCTGCGGGTTGAGGAAGCCCACGTCGAGGAGCGCGTCCCGGGCGAAGGCCTCGAGGCGGTGGAGCTCCTCGCGCGTCGCCGCCCGGGCCAGCTGCCGTGGCGGCCGGGGCTCGAGCGAGGCCACGTACAGCTCGTAGGCGAGGATCGACGCCGCCTGGGCGAGGTTGATCGAGGGCTGCTCCTCGCCGGTGGGGATCCGGCAGATCGCGTCGCAGCGGAGCAGGTCGTCGTCGGTGAGGCCGTGGTTCTCCGCGCCCAGCACCACGCAGACGTCGGCCCCGGCGGCGGCCCGGCGGTGGGCCTCGGCCGCCAGCTCCTTCGGCGTCAGCGCCGGGAACCGGCGGATCTTCCGGCTGGTGGTCCCGCACACCCACGAGAACGGGCCCACCGCCTCGTCGAGGCTCCGGGCCAGGTAGGCCGTCTCCAGCACGTGCTCGGCCTTCACCGCGCTCCGGGCGTCGAAGTGCCAGGTGGCCGGCTCCGAGAGCCGCAGCCGGGAGAGGCCGAAGTTGGCCATCGCCCGAGCCACCCCGCCGACGTTGTCCTGGATGCGGGCACGATGAAGGACGAAGGCGATCTCGCCGGGCATTCGCGCACCTCCGGGTCGCTCGATACAACATCGGGGTCGACCGCGTCGAGGAGTCGAGGCCCCGGAACCCGCGCCGGACGCAAATCGGCGTGCTATCTTCCGCGCCCCTCGCTCCCGGAGGTCCCGATGCTCGCCGACGACGTCCTCACCCGCCAGCTGTCGCACACCCTCGAAGCGACCGACCTGCCCCTGGGCACGCGGCGGCGCGGCAAGGTCCGCGAC
>JAEZJH010000440.1 GCA_023436385.1 Pseudomonadota bacterium | reverse complement strand
GATGACGCCCGGCGAAGAGGAGGTCCTGGCGGAGATCCGGCGGGTGGCGGCCTTCGAGCTGGAGCTCGATCGGCCGGTCGAGCCCGGCGACGCGATCACCTCCGATCTGCAGCTCGACTCGGTGGCGACGCTGACGCTGGTGGTGGCGCTCGAGGATCGCTTCCGCATCCGGCTCGACGACGCCGACGCCGCCCGGGTCCGCACCGTCGCGGATCTGGTGCGCCTGGTCGAGGCGCGGCGGGGCACGGTAACGGCCGGGGTGAACCGGTGACCCGGCGGCCGTCGCCCGGGACCGCCCGGCGAATGCCTCGCCGGCCGGTCGCCGTCCACTCGCCCCGGAGGCAACCGTGAAGGGCCCGCCGCTCCCGCCGCCGCGGCACCCGACGCTGCACCGGGCCCTCGCCGCCGCGGCCCGCAGCGAGCTGGGCATCACCTTCATCGACGCCGACGAGACGGAGACCTTCCTCTCCTATGCGGCGCTCCTCCGCGCCGCCCGCCGCTTCGCCCATGGTCTCGGCCGGGCCGGCGTGCGCCGCGGCGACCGGGTGGCGCTGGTCCTCCCCACCTCCCCCGTCTTCCCCACCGCGTTCTTCGGCGCGCTCCTCGCCGGCGCGGTGCCGGTCCCGCTCTACCCGCCGCTGCGGCTGGGAAACCTCGCCGAGTTCCACGCCCGCACCGCCCGCATGCTGGCGGTGGCCGCCTGTCGCCTGGCGGTGGCCGACGCTCGCATCTCCCGCCTGCTCGGCGTGGCGGTGGAGCGCGCCCGCCCCGAACTCGGGCTCCGCACCGTCGACGACATCACCGCCTCGGCCAAGGGCGAGGGGGCGCTGCCGGCCAACCCGGACGACCTCGCCCTGGTGCAGTTCTCGTCGGGGACCACGGTCGATCCGAAGCCGGTGGCCCTCACCCACCGGGCGATCCTCGCCAACATCACCGCGATCGATCGCTACCTGGGCGAGGAGGGGCCGGTGTCCGGCGCGTCGTGGCTGCCGCTGTACCACGACATGGGTCTGGTCGGAGGTCTCCTCGGCGCCCTCGCCCACCCGGCGCCGCTGGCCCTGATCCCGCCCGAGGCGTTCCTCGCCCGGCCGGCCCTCTGGCTCCGGGCGATCGGGCGCCATCGGGCCACGGTCTCGCCCGCGCCCAACTTCGCCTTCGGCCACGCCGCCCGGCGGATCCGCGACGAGGAGCTGGCCGGCATCGACCTCTCCTCCTGGCGGCTCGCCCTCTGTGGCGCCGAGCCCGTCTCACCATCGGTGTTACGCCGTTTCACCGAGCGCTTCGCGCCCTACGGCCTCGATCCGGCGGCGCCGACGCCGGTCTACGGACTCTCGGAGGCGACCTTGGCGGTGACTTTCGGCGCGGCCCGGCTTCGCTTCGCCACCGCGACGGTCGATCCCCCGCGGCCCTCCCGCGACGGCCCGCGGGAGTTCGCCTCGGTGGGCCGGCCGGTGGCGGGGATGGAGGTGGAGATCCGCGACGCCGGCGGCGCCGCGCTCCCCGACGGACGGGCGGGCCGGATCTGGGTCCGCGGTCCGTCGCTGATGCAGGGCTACCTCGGCAACGACGCCGCCACCCGCGAGGTGCTCCGGGACGGCTGGCTCGACACCGGCGACCTGGGCTTCGCGCGAGACGGCGAGCTCTACGTCACCGGTCGGGCCCGGGACACGATCGTGCTCCGGGGCCAGAACCACGCGCCGGAGGAGTTCGAGGAGGCCGCGGCCGTCGCCGGCGTGCGGGCGGGCGGCATCGCCGCGGTGGGGTTCGTGCCGGTCGGCGCGGAGGGAGAGGAGCTGGCGATCCTCGCGGAGCACGAGCAGGGCGAGACGCCGCCCGTGGACCTCGGCGAACGCGTCCGCGCGGCGGTCCTCGAGCGAACCGGGATCCGGCCGTTCGAGGTCCGCATCCTCGCCCCCGGGACCCTGCCCCGGACCTCGAGCGGCAAGCTCCGGCGTGGCGAGGCCCGGCGGCGCCTCCTCGCCGGCCGCCTGGCCGCGCCGGCCAAGGTCACCCCACTCCGGATCGCCGGGGAGGTGTTGCGCTCCCGGATCGCCCTGGTCCGCGCCAAGATCTCGTGATCCCGCGACTGGTGGACGTGGCGATCGCCGGCGGCGGCCCCGCCGGACTGGCGGTGGCGATCGAGGCCGCCTCCCGGGGCCTGACCGTGCTGGTCCTCGAGCGGCGCCACGGGATCCCCGACAAGGCCTGCGGCGAGGGCGTGCTGCCGGGTGGCGTGGCCCACCTCGCCCGGCTCGACGTGGTCCAACGCCTGGGCCCCGACGACGCCCACCGGTTCGCCGGGATCCGCTGGATCGGCGAGGACGGCGTGACGGTGGAGGGCCGCTTCCCGGCCGGCCATTTCGGCCTGGGAGTCCGCCGCACCGCCCTGGTCGCCGCCCTCGCCGAGCGGGCCCGGGAGGCGGGCGCGCTGGTCCACGGCGGTGTCGAGGTTCGCGGCTTCACCGCCTGGGGACTCCGTGCCCCCGCGCGCGAAGGCCCGCTCCGCCTCCTCGCGCGCGCTCGCCGGC
>JAEZJH010000044.1 GCA_023436385.1 Pseudomonadota bacterium | reverse complement strand
CGGCGGCGACGCGGCGGCGGGTGGGCCGGGGCGGCTTCTGGGGCAGCTGAAGCGGGAACGGCGATGGCAGCGGCGCGGGGGGCCGGTTCGGCGAGGGGGCGCCGTTCGGCTCGGGGTGCTGGGGGTTCTTACTTGCTTCCTTGGCCACGTCCGCTCCTCGCCTGCGAGCGCCGTGGCACCGCCGCCGGAAGACCGGACCGCGACCCGGGGCCCGGAGGCCGGGCCCGACGCTCGGGTTCGTCGCGCCGCCCAATCGGCGACGCGGCCGCACGGCCTCCCGGCGCACCCGATCGACTCGGGCTCGGGGGGGTGGGGCTCGCACGGGTGACGGGTCAACGCGGGGCTCTCCGCTCTGCTTCCCCGCGACGCTCGCGGGGACCCCGCCTGGGGCCGTGCTGCCCGGGCGAAATGCCGGCGATCGGGCAGGCGCCGTTCTTCTTGATCGGAGCCCCATCGGTGCGATACACGCCCTCTATGCCCAGGGAAAGTCGACCAGGTCCGCGCGTCGGAGGGGGGACGGCTGTGCCTACACGGGGACCCACGCAGGCTGCGCCGTCCGGGGACGAGACCCTTCCGGTAGTGATCATCGGCCTGGACCAGTTCGGCCAGGCGATCGCCTCCCGGGTCCTGCGCCATCCCGAACTACGTCTCGTCGGGGTCGTCGATCCGGCCCGGGCCGGAACCCTGCTCCCCGACCTCCTGCCCGGCGCACCGGAGCGGAAGATCGTCCGGGAGCTGGGCGAGGTCTCCCGGAGCGCGCGGGGCGGGGTGGCCCTGATCGCCGCCGGCGCCACGCTCGACGAGGCGCTGCCGCTGGTGGAGGCGGCGATCCGCGCCGGGCTCCACGTGGTCGCGGCCTGCGAGGAGCTGGCCCACCTGGCCTTCGTCGACGAGGAGCTGGCGGAGCGGATCGAGCGCGCGGCGGCGCGGGCCGGCGTGGCCGTGCTCGGCACCGGCGTCTCGCCGGGTCTCGTGCTCGATCGGCTGGTGGTCACCGCCGCCGCGGCCGCCGGAGAGGTTCGCCACGTCGAGGCCGGACGGGTGATCGACGCCCGCACGCTGGCCCCGGAACGCCGGACGCTCCTCGGCCTCGGGCTCTCGCCCGACGAGTTCGAGCGCCGGGCCGAGGAGGGAGAGGCCGGGGATCCGGGGCTCTCCGTGGCCTGTGCCCTCCTCACCGAAGGCCTGGCGATGTCGGTGGACGAGATCGAGGAGGAGATCGACCCGGTGCTCGACGGGGACGCCGGTCCGGTGCGGGGGATCCGCCAGCTGGCCCGGGCGTTCGACGAGGGCCGGGAAGTGGCCCGTCTCGAGATTCGTGTCGAGGAAGGAGCCGAACCGAGGGATTACGCGCGCATCGACGCGGAGCCGCCGATCGTGCTGGCGATCCCGGGCGGGATCGCCGACGATCCGGCGAGGGCGTGGGCGATGGTCAACGCGGCCACCCGAGTGGCCGCCGTGGAGCCGGGTCTGCTCACGGTGATGGACCTGCCCGCGGGACGGTAGGGGGTACGGATGCTGGACAAGGCGCTGATCGGTAGGCGCAGTGAGCCGGTCGTCAACGAGGTGGAACGGGGAGCGGTGCGGCGGTTCGCAGAGGCCCTGGGCCTCGCCGATCCGGTGCACTTCGACGAGCGGGCGGCGATCGCCGCGGGTCTCCGGGGCCTTTTGGCGCCCCCGACCTTTCCGACCACGTTCCGCTCGGCGATCGACCTCCGGGAGGCCCTGCACCTGGGCGGCCGGGGGCTCCTGCACGCGGAGCAATCCTTCGAGTTCTTCCGTCCGATCTGCGCCGGCGACCGAATCCAGGTCGTCGGCACGATCGTCGACGTGGGCGAGCGCACCGGCGTCGCCGGGGCGATGGACACGGTGGTGGTCGAGGACGAGGGTCGGGACGAGGGGGGCAATCTCGTCTACCGTGGTCGTAAGACGCTGATCATCCGGCCGGCCCCGCGGGAGGTGTGATGGCGGTCCTGCGTAAGCTCTACTACGAGAACGTTCGGGTGGGCGACGAGCTCACGCCGGTGGTCCGGCCGACGATCGACCGGGTGACCATCGCCCGCTATGCCGGCGCCTCCGGCGACTACAACTCCCTCCACGTCGACGAGGACTACGCCCGGCGCTGCGGGTTCCCGAGCGCCACCGCCCACCCGATGCTGGCGCTCGGGTGGATCGGGCAGTTCGTCAACGAGTGGCTCAAGGGCGGGCCGGTGAAGCGCCTCTCCGCGCGCTTCGTCAAGATCATCTGGCCGGGGGACCAGCTCACCTGCCGCGGGCGCGTGATCGACAAGCGGCGCGAGGGCGGGGACTACTACGTCGACCTCGACGTCTGGGTGGAAAACCAGAAGGGCGAGCTGGTGCTCAAGGGCGCCGGTACGGGCAAGCTGTTCTACTCGTCGGAGGACGAGGAACGGCAGGCCCGCGGCCTCCCGCCGCTGATCGTCGACGACGCGGTGCGGCCCTCGCTGGCCGAGGTCTTCGAGCGCGAGATCGCCCGGGCGGTGGCCCCGCTGCCGCCACTCCCGCCGATGCCGCCGCCGGACGAGAGCCCGCTCTCCGGGCCCTTCGACGACGGGACCGAGCTCGGCGAGAGCCGGCCGAAGGCCCGCTCCCGCAAGTCGGCGCGGTAGCCCGAGCGAGCGCCGCGGCCCCGCTGGAGCCGCGGCTGCAGGCCGGCCGGGAA
>JAEZJH010000041.1 GCA_023436385.1 Pseudomonadota bacterium | reverse complement strand
GCCATGAACCGCGCGTAGCATCCCACCGGATCGGTGCCGAAGATCTCGGAGAGGTTGATCGCGCCCTCGAAGAAGGCGCCGGCCGGGAAAATGTCCGGCGCTCCCGCCTTCGGCGTGTAGGGCCAGGGCGACGGCCGGGCGACCTCGTTCACCGTGGCGCAGGCCGTCGCGGTCGGCGGCGCCGTGTGGCAGTCCACGCTGGAGGCGAGAAGATCCAACGTCCCGTCGGAGCCCCCGCTCCCCACCCACTGGAAGACGTGGACGCTGCTGATCCGGCCGCCGCCGGTGAATTCGGTGAGGACCAGGATGTCGCCGACGACGTGCGTTCCGGTGAAGACGCCGCCCGTCCCCGCGGCGTTGTTCATCTCCACCTGGTCCTTCAGGAACCAGTAGCCCATCTGCGCGTCGCCGTTGGTCGCGTACCGGTCGGCGCCGAAGGTGATGATCAGGTTGCCGTGCGAGTCCCGGTAGGCGGCGGCGTAGGCATTGTTCAGCGCATCCTTGTCGGGCGCCACGTCGGTGGCGGTCCACTGCCAGAGCGAGATGTCCTCCACGTCCTTCGAGCCGCCGGTGGAGTAGAAGCTCCGATCGTTCCCGCCGTACTCCAGGAGCTCCCCGATGAACGTGTAGGTCAGCGGTCCGGATGGCGGAACCGTTGCTCCCGTGTGGTAGCCGTAGATGGTGTTCCAGTCCTCGCCGTCCTCGGTCGGCTCGTCCATCGCGTCGCCGTCGGCGTGCTCGAAGACCGCCGGCGGGATCATCACCTGCGCCACCGCCGCGGAAGCGCCCGCAACCAGCACCAGCGCGAAGACAGACCACCCCCACCAGCGTCGCCAGGACGCCGGCCGCGTATTCGCCAGGCTCATCTGTTGGCTCCCCGATTGCTCCGGCGCGCTTCCTCGCGGTGCCGCCCCCCCGGGTCACGGCGAGTCCCCCGGACTCGCCCGGCACGAACGAAAGGAGCTGCTCCGGTTCCCTCCCCCCGAAAACAGCCGACCGACCACGGGCAGGCGGCCCACGTCACGCCGGCGGGTTTCGTGCGGCCCATGCTCATGGGAGGCGAGGACGATGTCAACACATCCACGCACATGGGGTGTGGTGCTGCCCCACCGGACCTTCCGTCTCCCCGTACGTAAGGAGACATGTCTCGGTGCGAGGAGGCGGCGACATCGGCCGGTCCGGATTCCCGAAACCGGTCCCGCCGGGCGCACTCCTCCCAGGAGCCGCCGGCGCGCTACGCCAGGCCGCCGCGGTCGAACCAAGCGCCGAGCCAAACAGGAGCGTGATCCCGATCCGGCCGGGACCGGGGCAGCGTGTCCCGGCCGGCGGCGCTTCCTTCGACCCCACCGTTCCCGGAACGGCCCCCCAAAGAGAAAGGGGCCGCGGCAGAGACCGCGACCCCGTCCTCAGCCGAGCTTGCCGCCCGCGCGCTACTCCATCCGGTAGTTCGGCGCCTCGCGGGTGATGGTGACGTCGTGGACGTGGCTCTCGCGCAGGCCGGCGGCGCTGATCCGTACGAACCGCGCGTTCTTCCGGAGGTCGGCGATGGTCGCGGCGCCCAGGTAGCCCATCCCGGCCCGGAGCCCGCCCACCAACTGGTGGACGTTCATCGCCAGGCTGCCCTTGTACGGCACCCGGCCCTCGATGCCCTCGGGCACCAGCTTCTGCTCCTCGTCGACGTCCGACTGGAAGTAGCGATCCTTCGACCCGGCCTTCATCGCGCCGACGGAGCCCATCCCGCGGTAAACCTTGTACGACCGGCCCTGGAACAGCACCGTCTCGCCGGGCGACTCCTCGCAGCCGGCGAAGAGCGAGCCGATCATCACCGACTCCGCGCCCGCCGCCAGCGCCTTGACGATGTCGCCCGAGTACTTCACGCCGCCGTCGGCCACCGACGGAACCCCGGCCTCCTCGCAGACGCGGGCGCACTCGGAGACCGCGGTGAGCTGGGGGACGCCGACGCCGGCGACGACGCGGGTGGTGCAGATCGAGCCCGGCCCGATGCCGACCTTGATCGCGTCCGCGCCGGCGTCGATCAGCGCGCGGGCGGCGGCGCCGGTGGCGACGTTGCCGGCCATCAGCTGCAGGTCGGGGTAGCGGCGCTTCGTGGCCCTTACCGCCTCGAGCACGTTGCGGGAGTGGCCGTGGGCGGTGTCGATGCAGACCACGTCGACGCCGGCGCGGATCAGCGCGTCGATCCGCTCCTCGCGATCCGGCCCGACGCCCACCGCGGCGCCGGCGAGGAGGCTCCCCCGCTCGTCCTTGGCGGCGTTGGGGTGCCTCTCGGTCTTCTGGATGTCCTTGATGGTGATCAGGCCCTTGAGCCGCCGCTCCTCGTCGACCACCAGAAGCTTCTCGATCCGGTGCTTGTGGAGGAGTTCCTTCGCCTCCTCCTGCGTGATCCCCTCGGGCGCGGTGACCAGCTCCTTGGTCATCACCTCGCCGACCTGCTGCTCGAGGTTCCGCTCGAAGCGGAGGTCACGGTTGGTGAGGATGCCGACCAGCCGGCCGTTCCGGGTCACCGGGATGCCGGAGATGTCGTGCCGGCGCATCAGGTCGACGGCGCGGTAGAGCGGCGCCTCGGGCTCGATGGTCACCGGGTCCACCACCATCCCCGACTCGAACTTCTTGACCTTCACCACCTCGAGGGCCTGGGCCTCGATCGGCATGTTCTTGTGGAGGATGCCGATCCCGCCCTCCTGCGCCATCCCGATCGCGGTCCGGGCCTCGGTCACCGTGTCCATCGCCGCGGAGAGGAGCGGGATGCGGAGCCGGAGGGTCCGGGTGAGCCGGGTGGAGACGTCGACCTGCCGGGGCAGGACCTCGCTCAACGCCGGCACCAGCAGGACGTCGTCGAAGGTGAGCGCCTCGGGGATATGGAGGGGATCGAGCACGTGGCGGCCTTTCCGCCGGCGCCACGCGCCTCGTCGGGCGCCGGTGATGAGTGCGAACCCGGCGGCATCCCGACCTGTTCCCTTGCGGATACACGTCGGGCAGGCCGCCGGAGAGGCGCGAACTCTACTCGCACACCTGTTCACCGTCAAACGCCGCCCATCGAGGGCGAGGAGGTGCGACGTGCACCCCCGCCGTCGGTTCTCCGGAGGGTGCGGTCTACCGCACGCGCCGGCAGCGGCCCGCGCCTCCGACGGTTGCCGGCTACCCATCCGCCTGCGAGAATCACCGGCAATCGCCGGAGCGCCCTTGGGTTTCGAAGACCGGAGAAAGGACCCCCGCCACCCCGTCAACCTGCTGGTCCACGTCGCGGCCCGCGCCGCGGGCGCGTTGGCGGAGCGCAACCCCACCGCCGTGAGTCGGGGCGGGCTCTTAGTCCGCACCCCCGCGCCCTA
>JAEZJH010000031.1 GCA_023436385.1 Pseudomonadota bacterium | reverse complement strand
CTCCCGGACCCAGCGGGCGATCGTCTCGATTTCCTCGTCCGAGGCGACGGCGATACAACCCAGCGTCCAGTCGACGCTTGTTCCGAAGCGCCCGAGGAAGCCCGCCTCGCGCCGCGGGCCGTGGATGCCCACGGCGCTGCCGGTGAGGCCCGCCCGTGCCTGCTCGCGCGTGGGATAGCCGATCGGAATGAAGGTCCCGAAGGACGCCGAGGCCCGGGGCGGGCCGAGGGGATAGTCGCCGAGCGGCGTCTTCCGATCGCCCTCCCGGGTCTTGCCGGTCCCGCCCCTCCCCAGCGCCACCGCGAACTGCCCGGTGACGGTGTCGTTCTCGCAGAGGACGAGGCGATGTTCGGCCGTCTCCACGAGGATGCCGGTGCCTTCGCCGCGGCACGAGGCGGGGGAAACGGGCTCGCCGAAGCAGGCCGAGCACGCGGCGAGCAGGAGGACGGCGGCGGGGAGCAAGGCGCGCACGAAGGCATCGTAGGCCGGCCCGTAGGAACTCGCGACCACACCGCCGCCACCTGGCTGTGGGAAGCGGCGCTATCGGACTCAAGCGTTCGGCAGCGATTTCAGAACATCGGGACACCGGGCAAGGCCGCGGCCTGCCGGATCCAGCCGACCAGGAGATCCTCGTCGAGCGGCTCGCCCTCGTGAAGGTGGAAGTACCGCGTGTTCGGGTCCTTCGACTCGACCGGCGGGAGCGGACGCAACGCCGTGCCGCGGAGGAAGGTCACCTTCACGTACTTCGCGAAGCAGTGGAACGAGAGGAACCAGCCCCGGCCCTCGACGCCGTAGAAGGGCGAGTTCCACCGCACCGCCTTCCGGACGTCGGGAACGGTTCGGGCGATCAGCGCGTCGAGGCGGCGCCCGACGTCCTGTTTCCAGCCGGGAATGGCCGCGAGGTACGCCTGCACGGGAGCGTCGCCGTCGCCCTTCGGGATCTGGGGGTTGCCGCCGGAGAGGAGCTTCGGCTTGGCGCCCGCCGCGGGCTCGCGCGGCGCGCGCTTGATCGCCTTGGGCTTGGTCGTGCCGGGCATGGTCCCTCTCCCGCTCGGAAGCCATCGGGCCGGAGCCGCCGGCCGTGGTCTCGCCGGGCCTCGCGCGTCGAAGAATCTTGCCATCGCCCCCGCAGCGCGCCCGTCCGGTTTACACCCCTTCCCTCCCCGTCGCCCGCAGCTCCGCCGGCGGCGGTGCGACCACCTCCGTCCAACGCCCGGTGACCGGATGGGGAAAGCCGATCCGCTCGGCGTGGAGGAGGTAGCCGGGATCGCCGGGCAGCGCCGTGGAGCCGGGGAGCGGTGTGCCGCCCGTACCGTAGAGCGGATCGCCCACCAGCGGGTGGCCGGCGGCGGCGAGGTGGATGCGGATCTGGTGCGGCTTGCCGGTGTCGATGTCGACCGCCACCAGCGCCGCGTCCGGGCGGCGCTCGAGTACGGTCACCCGGCTCCGGGCCGGCTTCCCGGCCGGCGAGGCGGCGTGGACCGTGCCGAGCGTGGGGTGCGGGACCGGGCCGATCGGCACCTCGACCGGGAACGTCTCCGCCTCCGGACGGCCCGTACACAGTGCCCGGTAGCGCTTGGCGATCCGGTGGGTCCGGAAGGCCTCCTGGAGCGCGGCTCGGCCGGCCGCGTCGCGGGCGAAGAGCACGGCGCCGGAGGTCCCGCGGCCGAGCCGGTGCATCGGCGTGGCTCCCGGATACACGCGACGCACTAGCGCTAGCAGCGTGTGTTCGAGGAAGCCGCCGGCCGGGACGGTGGGCAGGCCCGATGGCTTCCCCACCACGACCACCGCCTCGTCCTCGAAGAGCACGGTGAAGTCCCGCGGGACCTCGGGCTCGTCCCACGGCGGCCGGTGCCAGACCAGCCATTGCCCGGGCTGGAGCCGGTCGTCGGGAGAGGCCGGCGCCCCGTCGAGTTCCACCTCGCCGCCCAGGACCCGCTCGCGCCAGCCGGCGGCGCCGGTGTGTCGATACGTATCGGCGAGGTAGTCGACCACGGAGAGGCCGGCGCCCTCGGGGCCGACCTGGAGCCGGTAGGTGTAGCCGTGGTTCCGCACCGGGTGACCATCGCCGATCCCGGCCTCTTCGGGAAGCCCGGTCGAGCCCGCGCCTCCGTTTCGGCGGCTGGCAACACGGCGACTCCGCGTATACGGATGCAAGCGGTCCCGTCCCGGCATACGCTTGGCCGCTTCACGCACCGACGGAAGCTACCATGCTCGTTGCCGCCCCCGATGTCGTCCTCCGCCCCTGGGAGCCCGCGGATGCTCCCGCCCTCGCCGCGATCGCCGACGACCGGTCGATCTGGATCAACTGCCGCGATCGGTTCCCCTCCCCGTACACCCTGGAGGACGCCCGCTCCTGGATCGCCTTCGCCTCCGGCGAGACCGACCGGATGTCCCACCCGGCGATCGTGGTCGGCGGCGCCATCGCCGGCGGGATGGGCATCGAGGCGCTCTCCGACGTGAACCGCCTCACCGTGGAGATCGGTTACTTCCTCGGCAAGGAGTTCCGGGGCCGGGGGATCGCCACCGCCGCGGTGCGGGCCCTCACCGCCTACGCCCTCGAGGTTCGCGGCTTCGAGCGGGTCGAGGCCCCGATCTTCGCCTGGAACCCGGCCTCGGGCCGGGTCCTCGAGAAGGCCGGCTTCACCCTCGAGGCCCGGTTCCGCCGCCGGATGATCAAGGACGGCAAGATCGGCGACGAGCTGCTCTACGCGAGGGTGCGGGAACCGTAGGCCTAGTCCGCCGCGGGGACCTCGGCCTCGGCCTTCGCCCCCTCGGCCGCCGCGGGAACAGGGGCCGCGCTGGTGGTGTCCGGGATTCACATGGTAGGACCCACCGGCGAGGACACCACATGCGAATCTGGATCGACGCGGACGCCTGCCCCGGGCCGGTGAGGGAGATCGTGCTCCGGGCCTCCGAGCGGCTGCAGCTGCCGGTGGTCTTCGTCTCGAACGGCTCCCTTTCCCTGCCCCGGTCGGCCCTCGCCTCCACCGTGCGCGTGGGCAAGGGGCTCGACGTCGCCGATCAGCACATCGCCGCCGAGTCGCGGGCCGGGGACCTCGCCGTGACCCAGGACATTCCGCTCGCCGCCCTCCTGGTGCAGAAGGGCGTGGTCACCCTCGATCCCCGGGGCGTGCTCTTCGACGAGGAGAACATCGCCGAGCGCCTCTCGGTGCGGGACTTGATGACCGAACTCCGCGAGGCCGGCGTCGCCACCACGGGCCCGAAGGGCTTCGGCCCCGCCGATCGCCAGCGGTTCGCCGCCACCCTCGACCGGGAGCTGGGGCGGCTGGTGCGGCGGAAGCCGTAAGCCCCGCCATCCGTCGTTCGTCCGACGGGAGCCCGCGCCTGGCTCGCCTCGACCGAACGGAACGCGTACCTTCGGTCGGTGCCCTCCGATTTCGCCGTTCGCCCGCCCGGGTCCCCGTCCCCCTCACGCCCCCTCGGCGTCACGCTGGCGGTCTTGAACGGCCTGGTCGGGGACTACCTGCAGCGGCGCGGCAACGGGCTGGCGATCCGGGGCGAGCTGCTCCACCATGGCGAGCCCCTCTCCCTGGCGCCGGAGGCCCTGCGGCGGAGCCTGCCGAATCCAAGCCGGCTCGCGGTCTGGATCCACGGCTTGTGTGTCGACGAGACCGTGTGGGTTCCCCCGGGGCATCCCGAGCGCTCGTTCCCGGCGTGCCTCGAGGCCGAGCTCGGCTACGTGCCGCTCCTCCTTCGCTACAACTCCGGCCGCCATGTCTCGGAGAACGGCGAGCTGCTCGCCGGACAGCTCGAAGAGCTGGTGCAGCACGCCCCGGCTCCCGTGGAGGAGCTGCTCCTCGTCGGCTACAGCATGGGGGGCCTGGTGATCCGGAGCGCCTGCCACGCCGGCGCCCGGCACGGGCACGCCTGGCTCGCCCGGGTCCGGCAGGCGATCTACCTGGGCGTGCCGCACCTCGGCTCGCCGTTCGAGCGCCTGGGCCGCGTCGTCGCCTGGGGCCTCCGCACCCTGCCCAACCCCTACACCCGCCTGATCGCGGCGGTGGGCGACCTCCGGAGCGCCGGAATTCAAGACTTGGGACGCGGCCGGCTCCTCCGCGAACACTGGGAGGGCGCGGACCCGGCGGCGCCGCTCCACGATTCCCACCATCCCCTCCCCCTCCTCCCCGGGATCCGGCACGGCCTGATCGCCGGCTGTCTCCGCCCGGACGAGCGCGACGTCCTCTCCGCGCTCTTCGGGGACGGGATGGTGCCGCTCGCCAGCGCCTGCGCCGGGCTCCCGCGATCTTCCGACCTTCTCGGGCGCGTGCGGGTCGTCCCCGGGGTCGGGCACCTCGGCCTGCCGCGCCACCCGGAGGTCTGGACCCAGCTGCGTGCCTGGTGCGCGGAGGAGGGGCGATGAAGCGCTGCCGCGGCCTGGTCGACCTGCTCCGGGACGGCTTCTTCGCCGGCACCGGCGCCCTGGAGCGGGTGCAGAAGGAGAGCGCCGCGGTGCCGTTCGCGATCCTCGAGTCGGTCCCGCTGCTCCGGGGACCGGCCCGGGCGGTGCACGAGGTCCACGACGCCACCGTCTCCCTGATCTACGCCTCGCTCCGCGTCGCCGGGCAGGCGGTGGGCCGGGGCCTCGACGAGGCGCTGGCGGTGATCGAGCGGAGCCCTACCGCAAGTTCTCCCCGGTCGTCGCCGGCACGAAGCGCCCGTACTTGACGCCCTTGGTGGCGATCAGCGCGTCGCCCATCGCCCGGATCTCCCGGGCCTTGCCGCGGAGGACCAGCACCTCCAGGCAGTGGTGGGCGTCCATGTGGACGTGGAGCGTGGAGACCACTGCCCGGTGGTTCTCGTGCTGCACGTGGGCGAGCTTCTGCGAGAGGCTCGAGGAGTCGTGGTCGTAGACCAGGGTGACCACCGCCACCCGCTCCTCCCGGCCGTTCCCCTCCGCCCACTCCCGGTCGACCAGCTCGTCGCGGATCAGGTCCCGGATCGCCTCCGAGCGGTTGTCGTATCCCTTTTCGGCGATCAGCTCATCGAACCGGCCGAGCAGCGCGCCCTCGAGCGAGACGCCGATGCGTTCGAGCATGTGTCGTTCTCCCGGAAATCGAGATGAAAGGCTCAGCCCTCCACCGGCACGTCGCCGGCGTGGAGGTGGAAGTGGTCGTGCCGCGTCCCGTCGTGGCGGTGGGCGTGCCGGTGCGCGAGCCCGCTCTCCACCAGCAGCGCGTGGTCCCGGAACAGCGCCGCCGGCGGGCCGTCGTAGAGGACGCCGGCGCGGTCCGGCGCCAGCAGGATCGCCCGGGTGCCCAGGTCCGAGGCCAGCGAGACGTCGTGGGTGGAGGCGACCACCGTCAACTCCGGGAGCCCCTCGAGGAGATCGACGAGCAGCGCCTGGGAGGCCGGATCGAGCCCGGCGGTGGCCTCGTCGAGGAGGAGCACCTCGGGACCGAGCGCCAGCACCGCGGCCAGGGCCACCCGCCTTTTCTCGCCCCCCGACAGCTCGAACGGCGGCCGATCGAGGAGGCCCTCGATCCCGAAACGGCTCGCCCAGTCCCGCACCCGCGCGTCGACGTCGCCGACCCCGAGTTGCCGGGGCCCGAAGGCGATCTCGTCGAAGACCGTGGGGTGAAACAGCATCGCGTCCACGTTCTGAAAGACCAGGCCCACCGCGGAGCGAAACCGCCGCCGGAACGCCGCGCCGGCCAGGGCCTTCTCGTCGAGGCGCTCGCCCTTCCAGCGGATCGACCCGCGGCCGGGAAACACCAGCCCGTCGAGGAGCTTGAGCAGCGTGCTCTTGCCCGCCCCGTTCACGCCGAGGAGGGCCACCCGCTCCCCGGGCCGGATCGCCAGCCGCAGGTTCCGGAGCGCCGTACGTCCGGCCAGTTCCACGGTTACGTCCTCGAGTTCGAAGATCATCCCAGCTCCCGGGAGCGGAGCGCCTCGGTCGTCTCGCGGGCGTTCCGGGCGGCCAGGGTGAACAGCGTGGCGGTGAGGCCGCCGGCCCCGCGCACCGCGTCCCGGAGCCGCGGACGCCCGAGGGACCGGCTCTTCAGCCCCTCCCGCGACTCGATCACCACCCGCCGGAGCGCGTGGAGCTGCGAGAGCGCGATCACCAGCACCCGGGACGCGGACGGCCACGGCGCCAGGGCGCCCGGCAGGTCGACCCGGGCCAGGGTAGAGAAGGCCACGAAGGCGAGCAGCGTGGTCCGGAGCCCCAGGGCGGCAAACGGCTCCCACCGCGGCGCCGCGCCGGTCGTCAGGGACAACCAGGCCCAGGTCACGCCAGCGGTCACCGCGGCGAGCGGAACCACCGCGATCGCCACCCGCCGCAGCGCCGCAGGGGCCCCGCGCCGATACACCCCGAGCGCCACCATCCACGCGGCAAGCAGCCACGCGGGATCGGCGACCCCGGAGAGCGCGAACAACGCGACGGCGCCGGCCACGAGGAGCGCCCGGCTCCTCCGGGGATCAGGCCTGGCCACGAAGGCCCGCCTTCCGGAGGAGGGCGAACGCGACGAGGGTGTAGAGCCCCTCGAGCGGCCCGGTGACGAGGAGGCTCGGGACCGCCATCGCCGCCAGCGTCAGCGGCAAGGGAGTCGGGAAGTACGCCGGCGACAGCTCGTGCTGGAGCCCGAGCACGAGGGCGACCGCCGCCGACGACACCTGCACCGCGAAGTAGGCGGCGACGAACACGGCCGTCCGCTCGTGCAGCCGCCGGAGCCCCCGGTCCGCGAGCCACGCCGCCG
>JAEZJH010000584.1 GCA_023436385.1 Pseudomonadota bacterium | reverse complement strand
CGAGTGGACCGCGAAGTCGAAGCCCACGGCGGGAACGGTGGTGGGGAAGGCCGGATCCCGATCGACGTCGCACTCTCGCCAGTAGTCGCCGTCCTCCGCCGGGTACGAGAGGGCGGTGTGCTCGACGCGCGAGGGCCCTGCCGGCGGGATCGCCCGGCTCTTCTCGCGGATCACGTAGCGGCCGTGGGGCGAGGTCGCCGAGGGCTCGTAGTGGCCGGTGTGCAGTTCGACGAAGTAGGCCAGCTCGTTGAACGGGGCCTGGTCGGCCCGGACGTTCGGGCTCCGGGCGCGGCCGGCCCACTCCTCCACGTCGGCGACGCCGTTGTCGTTGTAGTCGGTGCTCGGATGGTGACACAGCTTGGTGAGGCGATTCAGCTCCGCGGCGCTGGGCGGCGTGCCCTCCGGCGTGTATCCGGGCAGGCCCTTGTTCATCCAGTGGATGCGGAGGAGGGCGTCGTCGTCGTTGCGATCGCTCTCGTAGAGCGCGAGCGGTACCTGGAGCAGCACCTCGCGGCTTTCGCCGGCCTCGTTGACCAGCGCGACGCGGTCGATGTTCCGCAGCGTGCACCGGGCGTTCCCCGCCAGGACCGGATCGGTCGATTCCAGCGCGAGCCGGGCGCTCTCCCGAACCCAGCCGTCGCCGTCGGCGTCGCAGGGGAAGCTGCCCACGTCGCCGGCGGTGGAGTAGAAGTAGCCGGGGGAGGTGCGGCAAATGCAGGCGCCGGCGCGGGTCGGCGTGGGCCAGCGTCCCTCCTCTCCCTCATCGGTGCAGGGCGGGCAGGGTTCGCACCGGCTGCCGCTCCAGAGCGCATGTGCGCCGCAGTCGACCCGGCAGAAGGCGTCCCCGTGATCCCCGCCTTCGACGCATTCTTCGCCGGACGGGCAGGTAAGCTCCGCGCAGGTGCGCACCGCGCGGCAGGCGCCGGTCCCCGGCTCCTCGACGAACCCGGGCCGGCAGCCGGCGCAATGGCCGTTGGGGGTCTCCTCGCACTCCCGGTGCTGGGCGTTGCAGTCCAGCTGGGCACAGGTGAGGCGGGGCACGCAGCCCAGCTCCGGAATTCCAATGAACCCGTCGAGGCACCCGCCGCACCGGGCCGGGGTCGCCGTGCCGTCGCAGGCCCGGTGCTCCGCGGCACAGGCTGCCAGGATGCTCGTCTCGGGCGCCGCCTCGTCGCAGGTGACGCCCTCGCGACGAACACAGGTGTGGTTCCGCTCCACGAATCCGGCGAGACAGTCCCCACAGGTCGCGCTGGCGCTCGCCGTCTCCGGAGTGCAGCTCCGGGCCGCGGCGGCACAGCCCAGGTCGGCGCAGGTGAGGACCCGCTCGCAGGCGCCGCCTCGATCGGTGTATCCGGCCCAGCAGTCGCCGCAGCGCGCCTCCTGGCCGGCCTCCTCCACGCAGGCCCGCTTCACCTCCGCGCAGGTCGCGGCGAGGCTGGCCGGCGCGTTCGGTTCGCAGGTGTGCGGAACGCACGCGCCCTCGAGGCCGGCCGTCTCGGGGAGACAATCGCCACAGGCGGCGTCGGCAAGCTCGCCTCCCTCCACGCAGCTCCGATGGTCGGCGCTGCAGGCGAGGTTGGCACAGGTCTTCCGCTCCCGGCAGGCGCCGTTCTCCTCCACGTAGCCGGAGAGACAGGGGCCACAGCGGACGCCGCTGCCAAATTCGAAACAGCCGCGGTGGGCGGCCTGGCACGCGGCGACGATGCTCCCGGGCGCGCCCTCCACGCAGTTCTCCGTGGGAGTGACGCACCCGCCGGCGTCGTCGGGGACCATGCCCTCCGGACAGACCTCGGGTTTCGGAGCCGGATCATCGGTGCAGGCCGCGCCGGCAGCCAGGAGAAGAATGGAGACGAGCCTCGCGGTTGTCGCCGCGAGCGAATGGGGCAGGCGGCTCATCACAGCTCCGTGAAGTCGGTGTAGTAGAGATACAGCCGCACGTCGGAGAGGGCGGCCAGGTCGATGTCGAGGTTGACCTCTTCGTCCTTCTGGTTGAAGACGAGAGTCCACTCCGTGTTGGCGAAGGGCCGGTCCCGGAGCCGCTCGCTCCGGTAGACGTCCTCCGCCAGTTCCCGGACACCGTTGATGAACGGGTTCAGCACCGCGGTGCGCTTGGGGAAGGCGTAGTAGGCGTAGGAGCCGTCGACGGCCCGGATCACACCGGTGCCCCGCTGCGAGAGGTAGAGCCGGCCCAGGGCGTCGCCGAGGCCGTCGCCGACCAGCTCCGTCTCGATCCAACGGACCTTGTGGTTTCGCGTGAGCGGCGAGAGCGAGCTCACGGAGGTGGAGAAGGACATCGAGCGGTAACCACGGTCGTCGAGCAGCGACGGATCCGCGAGCCGCTCCCGGAACAGGCGGGTGCGGTCGGCCTCCGAGAGGGCCACACCGTTCTCGTCGAGCCGCGGGATCCGGAGGACGTCATCCCGGAGCGAGATCACCGCCACCCGGAGGTCGGGGTTTCCGTAGGTCTCCTCGAAGTCGACGAAGGCGTCCTCGAGCTGGTCGAGGTAGGCCTCGAGGGGGTAGTCGCCGTTGGCGACCATCCGGACCAGGAACAGGTTCGAGCGAGCGGCCCAGGACTGGCTGGTGTAGTACTCGAAGACCCGCGTCGCCCGGTAGGCCTCCTTCAGCGCCGCGTGGAAGGTGCGATCGGCGGCCGCCACCGCGTCGTTCCGGTAGATGCGGATGTTGGGGTCGTTGCGCGCCGCCTCGATGTTGATCGCCAACTGCTCGTTCTCCTCCTGCTGGGCCATCTCCGCGATGGCCTGGTTTCGGAGGGCGGTGATCGCCGAGAGCTGGAGCGCCAGGTCGTACTGGAGCTGGAGACCCTCGAGGCTGAGTTCGGCCGCTTGCCGCATGAACTCCTTCACCGTGTACTTGGTGTCGATCTTGGCCGCCTCGCACTCCTCGTCGATCTCCCGCTCGACCACCTGCTTGTCGATGTAGTTGACGCGGCTCTGCATGCCGGTGATCGCGATGTTGTTGGCGAGCTTGACCCCGCCGCCGACCGAGGCGGCGATCGTCCAGGCCACGGCGCCGATCGCGGAGGTGGCACATTCCCCGGTCACCGGGCTGCACTTCTGGACTTCCACCAGGGTCTCGAGCACGTTGAGGGTGTCGTCGATGGTGTCGTTGATCAGACCGAGCGAGTTGATGGCGTCGTTCAGCCGCCATTTCTCGGTGCTCATGTCGATCCAGTACTCCTTGAAGGAGTCGAGGCGTTGGCATTGCTCGTCGACCTGGTCCTCGGCGTCGGCGATGGCCTCCTCCAGGTGGCGCTGGCGGAGCCTCAGCTGGTCGAACTGGAGCCGGAACTGTTCGAGCGTCGCCACCGCATCGTAGAGCTGCCCGTTACCCACCAGGCCGCAGGGATCGCCCAGGAGCCGGGTGTATTCGGTGAGGTGGGCATACTTGGGGATCGCCGGGAAGATCACCTGGGTGCCGTCCTGCTCCACCCGGAAGGTCCCGCAGAGCTCGGCGAGGGTGGATTCGGCCTCGTCGCGGATCCGGGGCAGCTCGGCCTGGAAGAGCGCCGAGTCGGTGTCGAATTCGCGGGTATCGGCCAGGGCCCGATCCTCCTTCTCCGCGGCGACGGCGGCGAGCTCCCGGGCCCGGGCCATCACCTTCTCGAAGGCGTTCCCGTCGTACTCGTCGAGGGCCGGGAACGGGATGTAGTCCGGCGGGATTCCGTAGAAGGTCACCTGGTCGGTGATGTCCTGGTAGACGTTCCGCATGTCGAGGAGCGCGGCCCGGTAGGTGAGCTGGGCCAGCTCCACGGAGCGGGTGATCTGGGCCCGGGAGGCGGCGTCGGCGCCCTCGCCGACCCGGCGCATCAACTGCGAGAGCACGAGCGATTCGAGGTAGGACTGGGCGTAGGCCCGTTCGATCACCAGCCGCGCGAGGTCGGGCCGATCGAAGCCCTGGTACCGCTTGGCGATCTCGCTGAAGGCCCGCGCCTTCTGCGACGAGGCCCGAATCAGCCGGTCGAAATAGGAGGTGGTCGTGGCCTGGGTGATGAACCCCTGGCCCGGCGGAAGTTTCCCGAGCGACGCCCAGATCGCCGGGGCCTGGCCATAGAACCGGTCGAGGGTGAGCTGGTAATACTGCGTCGCCTGGTACAACGAATACATCTCGAACCCGGCGCCTCCGGAGAGGTCGATCCCGTTGGGTTCGAGGAGCGAGCCCTGGAAGTCGGCGAGCTTCTGCCCGGCAAGATCGAACCGGGAGGAGAACGCCGAGGTGAAGGACTCGTCGCCCATCATGATCAGGAGCTCGGAGTAGAGTCGCTCGAAGCCGTCGAGGACGAGCGGCGTCGCCAGGCCGTAGACCCGTTCCTCGGCGTAGGCGAAGTTCCGGACCAGGAAGGCCTTGAGCGTCCGCCGGGCCTCGTCGTCGAGGACGTCGTAGCGGTCGGCGTAGACGTGGACCGCGCAGTCGATCCGCTGGCGGATCGCTTCGATCGCGGCGGGGTCGTAGCAGTAGGGGATGGAGTCGCCCTGGCACACCTCCGGGGCGAAGCCCACGCTCCGGCCGGTGCGGTTCCGGAAGCGAGTCTTGTAGCGGAAGGCCTCCTCGATCTCGTCGTCGAGGGAGCGGAACACCGCCTCCTGGGCCTCCTGCCGGTAGAAGGTCTTGCCCGAGCGGAGGTTGCCGCGGTCGAGGTCGCAATAGACGCGCCCGGGCTCGGTGCAGCGCCAGATCGGGTTCTGGCGGATCGAGCCGGTGCCGGCCTCCACCCAGCGCCGTAGCTGATCGGCGCAGCTCCCCTTGCTCGCGCAGGGCTGGCCGAGCGCGCACCCGGCCTGGAGACAGGGCTCGCCCGCCTGGCAGATCCCGCCACCGCTCTGGCAGGCTTGCCCGGCGATCGAGGCCTGGGTGGCGAGGCTGCCCTGCAACGTGAAGTACTCCACCTTGCTGCCCTCGGGGCAGGCGACGCGCGTGGCCTCGGCGGAGCCGTCGTCCTTCGGGCCGCCGTCGAAGAGGCCGGTGTCGTGGCAGAGGTAATGGACCCGCTCCGGGCTGCTCGCGTCGATCACCGCCGGCGGGGAGCCGCTGGGGACCACGCCGCTCACCACGCCGATGCCGACGGCGCTGGCGGTGGAGTCGTCGAGGACGCCGCCTCCCAGCGGCGCGAGGATCGTCTCCACCAGCTCCTCCGAGCACGCCGTACCGGCGGGCGCCGGCGGGGGACGGAAGTCCTGGGGACTCGAGCCCCGGAAGTCCTCGTCCTCGAGGGCCACGTCGGAGCGGGTGAGCAGCATGAAGCCGTAGGCGCTGAAGCCCTGCTCGTCCTCGGGGTCGAGGAAGGAGGGGAGGCGTTCCCGGAAGATGATGAACAGCGTCGACTGGTCGATCAGGGCGCCGTCGACGAGCTCGACCATCCGCCGCCGGGTGGCGCCGTCGGGGATCGGGTTCGAGGCCGCCATGGCGAGGTTCTTGGCGGTGAGTTCCTGGGAGGGGCCGAAGGGCAGGAGCCGGTCCCGGCACTCGTGGCGATACAGGCGGCCGGTGGTCGCATCGGCCGAGGTGCCGGCCTCGAAGCCCGGAACGAGCCAGGGAACCCGGACCGCTTCGAAGGTCCCGGAGGCGGCGCGGGAGCAGGTGGTGTCGGTCGGGCCGGTGAGGTAGCGGCCGCCGACCAGCACCTCCGCCCGGAAGTCCCGGACCAGGGTGATGCACGCATCGGTGCCGTACTCGCAGGTGGTCGGATCGTGGGAGAACGAGAGGGCTACTTCCGGATCGCCGGCGTAGTGCAGCGTCTCGGCGGAGACGAACTTGCCCGTCCACTCCGCCGCGGCGCCGGCCGGGAGGCTGCGGAGGTTGATCGCCACCGGGAACTCCGCCACGCCCGAGGGGATGGGGGCATCGGGGAGGTAGTCCGAGAAGATCGCGATGCCCTCGTTGTTGTCGTAGAGGTAGCAGCCGACGTTCTCGTCGGGGGCGTCCTCGCTCGGGCAGCGCTGCCGCACGGAGTCCCACTTCCAGCTCTCGGTGTACATGGCATTCAGCGCCGCCATGAACTCCTTGAGGCTGATCCGGGCGTCGCGGAGGGCGCCCCAGCGGCGGATGAAGG
Organism: Pseudomonadota bacterium; assembly: GCA_023436385.1. Lineage (GTDB taxonomy): Bacteria > Myxococcota > Myxococcia > Myxococcales > Vulgatibacteraceae > JAEZJH01. The sequence goes on along the minus strand of JAEZJH010000584.1, from coordinate 5,615 downwards.
CGTTGCCGACGCCGCGGAGCGCCGCCCGGTCGTCCCGGTTTCGCAGCCAGAGATCGAGGCCGCTCTCCGGGAAGTTGGCGAGGTAGTACACGGTCCCCGACCACTGACCCTCGGGGCTTCGGTTCCAGGAGAGATAGACCTCCCGGATGCCGGCCTCCGGGTGGCTCACCTCCAGCCAGCCGTCCCAGCGATCCAGGGTCGGGTTGTCCGGGCCGGCGAGGTGGACCTGGGCGGATTCGCCCGGCCCGAGGGGGACCGTCAGCTCGGCGACGGGCTCGGGCTCGGCGCCGCCCACGGCCATGCGGAGCCAGTGGAGCGGGTCGGTGGTGATCGAGCGGGGGCCGTTCTCGGTGAACTCGCGGTGGCGCACCTTGCGGACCCGGAGTTCCAGGGGCTCGGACCCGTCGTTGACCAGGTCGAAGGAGGCCTCGTCGACGAGCGAGTTGAGGGAGAGGTCGCGGACGGAGACGCCGAAGCTCCCGGCGAAGGGCGGTACCGGTTCGGCGGTCGCCTGGGCCACGGGCATGCAGAAGCCGGAAGTGCCGTCGACGCTGGTGCAGCTGGTCCCGGCTGGACAGGTGGCGCTTTCGGTGCTGCAGGGAATCCGGCAAGCCCGCTGGAAGCAGACCCGTTCGCCCCGGCAGTCCGTGTCGACGACGCAGTCGGAGTAGCAGCTGCCGCCGATACATGCCTGGAAGGCCGGGCATTCGGCGTCGGTGGTACAGGTCGGCGCCGAGAGGCCCTGCCTCAGCGACGACTCGGAGGAGCCGGTAGCTCGGGGCGAGACACAGGTGCCGTCGAGGCACTCGGCGCCGTCGATGCAGCCGGGGAGGAGCCCGTCCTGGGCGCAGACGATCCGGGCGCCGCCGCGTTCGAGGTCGCCGCGGCAGGGCGTGTAGCAGCGGGGCTCCGCCGGCGGCACCAGGGTCTGACCGGTGTCGACCTCGCACCGGCCGTCGACGCAGACGTTTCCTTCGGCGCAGGCCACCTCGCCGCAGAGACATCCCGTGCCACCCGGGGCACCCGGCCGGCACTCGGGGGTACGGCAGATGCCGTCCTCACAGGCGAGCGGTACGCCGTCGGAGCCGGATAAGCAGGTATCCCTGGGCGCGCAGGGACAGCCCAGTGTTCCCGGGCTGGCGCAGGCCTTCTCCGGATATTCGGAGATATCGCCGCACGCCGCGAGGACGGCGCCCGAGAGGAGGAGGAGGGCAAGCCGAGAGGCTTTCATCGAGCACTCCTACACCGCCGGACCAGCCGGCGCGTGAAGGTCAGAGGTCTTGGCGAAGGGCCACCGAGAGTTCGAGGCGGATACGGTCGTTTGTCTCGGGGGGAATGCGGACGACCTCGCCGTCTTCGATTTCACCGCGCCGTTGCTGACCGCCGAGGGGAAGCAGCGCCTGTTGGAAGCAGAGGCCGACGCGTTCCCACGGGGAGAAGGGACACTCCGTGGCCTCGACGCCGGCGAACCACGAGCGTTCGAGCCAGGGCTCCGCGGGATCGGGGGCACCGGCCCTGGCGCCGGCGGTGACGCCGAACTCGAGCCAGGGAAGTACTTGGTAGGCGGCCGCCAGGAACGCCTCGCCGGCCAGGCGTTGTTCCTCCCGGGTGGCGGCCGAACCGCCCACGCCGACCCGGGCCACGATCGGCCCGGCCCGGAGCCCGAGGGCGGCCCGGAGGCCGGGTGCCACCACGTCGTCGGGCTCGCCAAAACCGGCGCTGGCATGGACCGCCCCCTCGAGGAAGAAGGGCGATGGGCCGGTAGGAGCGGGCGCCGTCGGCGGCGGCGGCGAAGCGACGACTCGCTCCACCTCCTGGGACCGATGGAGCTCGACGAGACGCCGGGCCTCCTCGATGATCCGGCGGTCCTCGGCGCCGATCTCGGGTGGCGCCGGGAGGCACTCCGCCTGCCAGTAGATGGCGACGCCGCGGTAGGTGGGCTCCGACGGAGGAGTCAGTTCCCGGAGCCGCTCCGCGGGGACGCCGGCCGAGGCGAACTCCTGGAGCACCCGCGCGGCGCGGCCCCGGGCTCGGGCCTGCTGCGCGGCGGCAAGGCTGCCGAAGGCCCGGACCACGCTCGGGGGGAAGGCGACCCCGTCGAACTGGCCCTGCACGGCGAGACAGGCGCGGGCCGCGTCTGGTTGTTCGAGACAGCGGGCCATCGTGGCGAGCTGGGGCCTCCAGGCCTCGGGAAGGTCGGCGGATTCTTTGTCGTCGGGGTGAGCCGCCGCGCCCTCGAGAATCCACGATCGCGCAGCGCAGAAACCGAGCGGGCCTTCCTGCAACGGTCTCGGCTGGTTCTCCGCTCGCGCCACGGAATTCGTCGCGACGGAGAGCAGCAACGAAAGCAGCAGGCACACCCCGAAACGGCAGGCGATCGCTCCAATGGGTCCAGGTACCGTTCGCACGGGGGCCCCATACCATTCGAGGTGTGTTCCCGTAAGGCTTAAATTGGGGACTCTCTTGGGGTGTATCCGTAGGGGACGTGCGTGGTCCGGACGGGGACGCAGAGAATGTGTCCGAAATCTCCCGGACCAAAATGATGTGCCGCGGGCTCGGGCTACGTACGCCTCGCGCCGCCGGAAGGCGGGCGCCCGCCGATTCCGTGAGGGATTGCGCGAGCGTACAGCCCGCCGAGGGGTGCGGCTACGTCACTCGGTGAGAACTCGCCTTCGCTTTGCGTTAAGTGATCTCCCAACTCGGGGCCTCCCCCGGGCCTTCGTCCCGAGGATCGAGCGTGGCGCGCAGGCGCGGCCGCGCCTCCCCATCTCATTTGACCGGGCGCGTTGGCAAGGGACCAGGAGGCCGTCTATTCAAGCCAGCTGGTCCGACGCGTTCCGGACTGCCGCTCCGGCCCGGGCCCGTTGTTGGGTGACCCGGCGCAGGATGCCCCGTCCAGACACGGATGGCGATCGGAAACGGGCCCGTCCGCGGCGCTACGTCGAGCCACGCCGGAGTCGTGCTCCCCGAAGGCGGATGGGCAAGACGGTTACGCCTTGCCGCCTGGATGCTCACCCTCGTGCAAGCGGCCGCGCGGCCCTCCGTTCGAAGGAGGGCCGAGCCCGCGGGAGGTCCTGGGCCATTCGCAGCCCAACGCCGTCGGCGAATTCCGTGGGGCCCGCGCCCGGTGCTGGTGGCCGGCGGCGCCGCGGTCTCGCGCGGCCACGCGGGAGAGGATTCCGATGATATCGTCCCTGGCTTCGAGTCTCGTCGCCCTCGCGCTGGCGGCGGCCCCCCACGAAAACGTCCCCGGCTGCCCGGCCGGATACGTCTGTATCGAGGAGCGCTGCGCGGCCCCCTGCCGTCCGGCCTGTGGGGAGGCCCGGTGCTGTGAGCCCGAGGCGGCGGGCGCCGAGGCCGGCCAGGCGGTGCCGGCGGTGGCCCATCGCGAGGCGCACGCGGCCCAGGTCGCACCCGCCTCCTCGGCCGCGCCGGCAGCCTCTTCCGGGACGCCGGCTGTCGCCCCGGCCTCGGGGGAGACCCGGAGAGCCACCTCGCGGTCCGGCTTCTCCCAGTGGGCGGTGGGCGTCGAGGCCGGCCTCAACTTCGGGAGCACGATGTGGCTCGATCCCGATCCCGGCCTCCGGACCGACCACGAGACGGAGAGCGCGCCCACCTTCCTGGTCTTCGCCGACTCGATGACCTCCCGCACCGTCTCGGTGGGGGGGATCCTCTACTCGACCTCCCTCGACGGGAACTTCGGGGACGCGAGCGTGCTCGGGGTGGGTGCCACGCTCAAGGCCCGCTACCAGACCCGTTCCAACCTGCAGCTCCGGCCCGGCGTCCTCCTGAGCTACCAGAAGGTCGACGTGGACACGATGGGCGGGGCGGCAAAGGGGCTCGGGGTGGGGCTCCTCCTCGACGTGGCCGCGCCCCTGGGAGACTCGTTCGGGATCGTCACCACCCTGGGCGTCCTGGGCCAGCCCGCCGGCGGTAACGACGACGCCGATGTCACCTTCGGACCGGCCTTCTTCTGGACCGGCGGGATCGAGTTCGGCTCGTAGGGCCCGGCCCGGCGGGCTCCGGTCGTTCGGTCGCGGAACGGTGCTCGCGCCGTTCCGCGCCGCCGTTCCTGGTCTCGGCACTCTCCCGGCGCCCGGCCGCGCGGCCGTGATCCCGGAGCGTTTCCCGGCCCGGCAAGGCCTTGAAGGCAATCCGGCCCGCGGCTACGCTGCGCCGCCCGGCGGCTTATACGCCAAACCCGCGCCAGCCCACGGAGCGGAAACAGGAGACCGGAAATGGCCACCCTCGTCGAATGCGTCCCCAACTTCTCCGAAGGCCGCGACCAGGCGAAGATCAAGGCGATCACCGACGCCATCGAGGCGGTGGCCGGGGTCAGCCTGCTCGACGTCGAGATCGGCGCGGCGACCAACCGCACCGTGGTCACCTTCGTCGGCGCCCCGGAGGCGGTGGAGGAGGCCGCGTTCCAGGCGATCGCCAAGGCGGCGCAGCTGATCGACATGACCAAGCACAAGGGCGAGCACCCGCGGATGGGTGCCACCGACGTGTGTCCCTTCGTCCCGGTCGAGGGCGTGACGATGGAGGACTGTGTCGCCATCGCCAAGCGGGTGGGCGAGCGGGTCGGCCGGGAGCTGGAGATCCCGGTGTATCTGTACGAGGCGGCCGCGTCGTGCCCGGAGCGGAAGAACCTCGCCGACGTCCGCAAGGGCGAGTACGAGGGCCTGGCCAAGAAGCTGGCCGATCCGGCCTGGAAGCCGGACTTCGGCCCGGCGCTCCCCAACCCGAAGAGCGGCGCCACCGCGGTCGGCGCCCGGGAGTTCCTGGTCGCCTACAACATCACCCTCAACACCGACGACAAGAACAAGGCGGCGGACCTCGCCTTCGCGATCCGGGCCAAGGGCCGGGTGGGCCGGACCGGAAACACCGCCCCCTACTACAACCGCGGCAAGAAGCTGTTCTACGGGAAGGACGCGTATCCCTGCGGCAGCTGCGGCCTGGTGGCGAAGAGCTACGCGGAGGTGAAGGCCCACTGCGCGAGCGAGCACGGCTACGACCTCGAGGAGCTGCTCCTCTCCAACGAGCTCGACGTCTCGAACCTCGAGGGCAAGCAGGTGTATCGTCCGGGCCTCTTCGCCGAGTGCAAGGCGATCGGCTGGTACGTCGACGAGTACAAGCGGGCGCAGATCTCCATCAACCTGACCAACTACCGGGTCACCCCCCCGCACCTGGTGCTCGAGGCGGTCCGGGAGCTGGCGGCGGAGCGGGGCCTGGTGGTGACCGGCAGCGAGATCGTCGGGCTCCTGCCCTGGCAGGCGCTCTACGAGGCCGGGAAGTACTACCTGAAGAAGCAGGGCGGCACCGGCGCCGCGCCCCGCATCGACGTGTTGCGGGCGGCGGTGTTCTCCATGGGCCTGAACGACGTCGCGGTCTTCGACGTCGAGAAGAAGGCCCTGGGCCTGCCGAAGACGCCGGAGAAGGCCCTGGTCTCGATGACGGTGACCGATTTCACCGACGAGGTGTCTCGCTATACGCCGGCCCCCGGCGGTGGCTCGATCGCGGCGCTGGCCGGCTCGCTGGGCGCGGCGCTGGCCTCGATGGTGGCCAACCTCACCTACGGCAAGGAAGGCACCGAGGAGCGGGATCCGGAGCTGGCC
>JAEZJH010000571.1 GCA_023436385.1 Pseudomonadota bacterium | reverse complement strand
GCGCGGGAGGCGGTCGCCGACGAGGGCGGGACCACCGGCACGGCGGCCCGGGAGGCAAAGGGGAGGGCGACGACCAGGCCGGCGAGGAGGAGGCGGAGCGAGCGCATGGTTCCCCGGGTGGCGGTAGGCCGGGCCGGCGAGCGCCCGGCAGGAGGGGAGGCGATCCTACGGGAACCGGCGAGCGGCGGGGCGTTTACGAATTCCTCGAGGGGCCATCGCGTCGGTGCCGCCGCCGGCCGGATGCCCGCGCATCCTCGGCTCGATTCGCGCATCGGACGGGCCCCGGCCGGACCCGTGGTAAGGAACGGCCAACCTGGAGCCGCGATGAACCTGCCGGCAATCCCGAGCCCGATCCCGCCGCCCGCCGTCGCCTCCGCGGAGGAGGTCCTCGCCGCCGACCGCCCGGCGATGCAGCTGGCGCTGCGGCTGGCCCGGGCGCTCCAGGAGCATGGCGTTCCCGCACACCGGCTCGAGGACCTGGTGGCGGCGCTCTGCCGGCGGATGGGGCTCGAGGCCCAGGTCTTCTCCACGCCCACCTCGATCTTCGCCTCCTTCCACGGGACCGCCGGGGCCGACACGCGCCTCCTCCGGATCTCGAGCTCCACCGTGGATCTGGGCCGCCTCGCCGACCTCGACGCGCTCGCCACCGGCGTCCTCGCCGGCAAGCTGAGCCCGGAGGAGGGCCTGGCCCGGCTCGACGAGATCCTCGCCGCGCCCGGCTACCCCGACTGGCTCACCGCCGCCGCCTTCGGGATCAACTCCGCCGCGGCGGCGCGGGTCTTCGGCGGCGGCCTGGCGGAGATGGCGGCGGGGCTGGGGATCGGCCTGGTCACCGGCCTCCTCTCGGTGTTCGTCGCCGGCGCCGGCCGGGGGCCGAAGGTCTTCGAGCCGGCGGCCGCGGCGCTCTCCGCGATCCTCGCGGCGCTGGTCTCCTGGGCGGTGCTGCCGCTCTCGGTGCCGACGGCGACCCTGGCCGGTCTGATCGCGCTGGTGCCCGGGTACACGCTGACGGTGGCGCTGATCGAGGTCACCACCCGCCACCTCGCCTCCGGCTCCGCCCGCCTGATCTCCGCGCTCCTCCTCTTCTTCACCATCGGCTTCGGGGTGGCGGTGGGCGGCCGCCTGGCGGCCTACCTCCCGGGCGGCGTCCCGATCATCGAGCCGGTCCCGCTGCCGGGCTGGACCCTGGCGGCGGCGATCTTCGTCGCCTGCGCCACCTTCGCGGTGATCTTCCGGGCCCGCCCCCGGGACGTGCCGTGGATCGTCCTCGCCGGGTTCCTGGGGGTGGGCGGCTCGCAGCTGGGCGCCGCGTTCCTGGCGCCGGAGCTGGGCGCGTTCGTGGGCGCCTTCGCGGTGGGGATCGCCGCCAACCTCTTCGCCCGGGTGGCCCGGCGGCCGGCGGCGATCCCGCTGGTGCCGGCGCTGATGCTCCTCGTCCCCGGCCGCCTCGCCCTCCGGAGCCTCGAGCACCTGGGGCCCACGACACGGTGGCGGGCGTGCAGACCGCCTTCTCGATGGCCCTGGTGGCCGTGGCCCTGGCCGCCGGGCTGCTGGTCAGCCACGAGGTGGTGGCGCCGCGGCGGGCGCTGTAGGCCCGGGCCGACGGCGAGGTCGCCCGCCCGGCCAGAGGCCGGCCTCCCGGGCCGCGTAGCACCGCCCCGGGCTCGCCGTTCCGGCGACCGACCGTACGCAGGATCGTTGCTCTTGCTCCCGGGCGCTGCTACAGCCTTCGCCCCATGGCCCGTTCCCGCAACGAGACCGTAGCGCCCCGGCCGTCCCGCGGTTCTCCGCCGCTCCTCGTCGCCCTGGTGGTGATCGCCGGCGCGGTATTGATGTCGCTGGAGATGCTGGGAAGCCGGATGCTGGCGCCGTACTTCGGGTCCTCGGTATTCGTCTGGGGCTCGCTGATCGGCGTCTTCCTCGCCTCGCTCTCCTTGGGCTACTGGGCCGGCGGCTACCTGGCCGATCGGCGCCCGAGCTTCCGCCTCCTCTCCGGCCTGGCCCTCGCGGCCGCGGCGCTGATCGTCCTCTCCTGGCCGCTGACCCGGCCGGTCTGCCAGGCGCTGGTCGGCGCCGGTCTCGGCGACCGGGCGGGACCGCTCCTCGCCGCCCTGGCGATCTTCTTCGTCCCCTCGGTGCTGATCGGGATCGTCTCCCCCTTCGCGATCCGGCTCTCCGCCAAGTCGCTGGGGGACCTGGGGATCCAGGCGGGCCGGCTCTCCGCCCTCTCCACCTTCGGCTCGATCCTGGGGACCTTCGGGACCACCTTCGTACTGATCCCGGCGCTGCCGGTGCGGGTGATCCTGCTGATCCTGGGGCTGGCGCTGGCGGTGGTGCCGGTCTTCGCCCTGGCCACCTCGCGGCGCGGGGTGGCGGCGGTGGCCGGCGGCGGGGCCGCGCTGGCGGCGATGGTCTACCTGGCCTCCTCCGCCCACGGCGCCACCCTCAACCCCGGCGAGACCCTGGTCTACGAGGGCTCCTCCGCCTACCACCAGGTGGCGGTGGTGGAGTCCGAGGGCCGCCGGTACATGAAGTTCGACCAGTACTACGAGTCGGGGATCGAGCTCACGCCGCCGTACCGGAGCGCCTTCCCGTACACCGACCTCTTCCACGTCGGGCCGCTCCTCTCCCCCGAGCCGAAGCGGGCGCTGTTCCTGGGGGCGGGCGGCGGGATCGGCCCGCGGGCCTTCGCGGAGGCGTACCCGTCGCTCGAGCGGATCGACGTGGTCGACGTCGACCCGCTCGTCCTCGACCTGGCGAAGCGCTACTTCTACCTGGAGGAGAGCGAGCGGATCCGGCTGCATGCGGACGACGCCCGGATGTTCCTCCGGACCGTGGCCGAGCCCTTCGACCTGGTGGTCCTCGACGTCTTCACCATCGGCGGGCGGATCCCGCCGCACCTCGCCACCCGGGAGTTCTTCCTCGAGGTGGCGGCCCGGATGGCCCCGGGTGCCGCGCTGGTGATGAACCTCAACTCCGCGGTCCGTGGCCCGAAGAGCGAGATCTACGCCGCGCTGGCGGGGACGGTTGCCGCGGCCTTCGGTGACGTGGCCGCCTTTCCGCTGTACTTTCCCGCGGAGGACCCGGCCTCGTTCCGGTTCTCCGCGCTCTCCCGCAACATCCTCCTCGCGGCGGTGAAGGGCGGCCTGCCGCCGGCAGCCACCCTCCGCGAGCGCGGCCGGGCTTCGCCGCTCCGCGAGGCCCGGTGGGCCTCGACCCTCCTGGCGCCCTCCGTCCCCCGGGGCCAGGTCCTCACCGACGAACACGCACCGATCGAGACGATGGAGTTCTAGGGAAATGAACATTCGCAATATTTTCCTGGTGTCCGCCGGGGTGGTGCTGCTCTTCGCCGCCATCGGCTACTTCCGGGTCGGCGGCGCCGGGCCGCGGGACGAGCTCTCCCCGGAGCGGCTCTCCGCCCTGGCGAAGCGCCTGGTCGAGGCCGGCCCGGCGGCGGAGGGGAACCCGGCGAAGGACCGGGTGCAGAAGCTGATCGAGGAGGAGCTGGCCAAGGCCGGCGCCCAGGTGAAGGTGCTCCCGTTCACCGCCCAGGTTCCCGGCCACGGGAGCTGGGAGCTGGTCAACGTGGTCGGCTCCTTCCGGCCGGAGGCGAAGCGGCGCCTCCTCCTCGGCACCCACTGGGACACCCGGCCCTGGGCCGACGAGGACGCCGACGAGGCGAAGCGTGGCGCTCCCATCGTCGGTGCCAACGACGGCGTCTCCGGCGTGGCGGTGCTCCTCGAGATCGCCCGGGCCCTGGGCGAGACCCCGCTGCCCCCGGGCACCGGGGTGGACGTGATCTTCTTCGACGGCGAGGAGGGGCCGAAGGGCACCGATGCCTACTTCCTGGGCTCGAAGCACCTGGCGGAGAACTGGTACGAGCTGGCGCTGGCGCCGCCGACCAAGGGGCTGGTCGTCGATATGATCGGGAAGAAGGGGCTCCGCATCCGGCGGGAGGAGGCCTCCGACCAGTTGGCCCGGACCGTCAACGACCGCGTCTTCCGGATCGCCCGGGAGCGGAACGCCTCGGTGTTCCGGGACGAGCGGGGGAAGCGGATCTCCGACGACCACCTGGCCTTCCACCGCCGGAACGTCCCGGTGGCGCTGCTGATCGACCTCGACTACCCGGAGTGGCACACCGCCGCCGACACCCTCGACAAGCTCGATCCGGAGGCGATGGACCAGGCCGGCGAGGTGGTGCTCGCCTGGGTCCGGGAAGAGGCGGCGGACGCCAAGTAGGCCCAGTAGGGCTTACGGCGGCAGGTAGCAGCCGCCGAATTGGTCGCAGAGCTGCTCGAGATCGGTGGCGGAGATCGACGCGTCGTAGTTGACCGCGGTCCCGCCACCCAGGGGATCGACGCAGCCCCCGGAGGTCCGGGTGGCCGGCGGGCACGCGGCCTCCTGGAAGGTGCCGGGAAAGGCGGGGTCGGTGCAGTCGACGTCCGCCTCTTCGACCTCGATCCCGCCCCGGTACTCGGCGCAGGAGCCGTCGTCGAAGACACAGGCGCCGACCAGCGGATCGCCGGCGCCCAGGCACCGGCCCCCGCCGTCGCCGTTCCCGCCGTCGCCGATCACCCCGTCGCAGCCGGCGAGCGCCAGGCCCGCCAGCACCCCCAGCCCCAACCACCGGCCCGTCTTCCCCATCGGTACCCCCTCGGCGGCGGCCCCGTCCCGGCGGGGCCGAACACCGTAGGCGGCGGTGCGGGCGAAGGGCACCCGCCCGGGCGGGGGAGGGGACCGAGCCGTGGCGAGGGGGCGTCGGGCCGGCCCGGAGGACGGCTACGGGATGTAGCACCCGCCGAACATCTCGCAGTCGGCGCGGGTCACGGACGCGTCGTAGGCGACGGAGAACTCCCCGCCCACGTAGTACGAGCAGCCGCCGATTGCCTTCCAGCCGGTCGGGCAACCGCCGGGCAAATACTCGAACTGCTCCGGATCGGCGAGGTCGGGGTTCTCGCAGCCGAGGGTGTAGTCGACGCCGTTGGCCGGGTCCTGGCGGTATTCGTAGCAGGCGGTCTCGGCCAGGCAGGCCCCGACCAGCGGCTGATCGAGGCCGGGGCAGACGACAAAGTTGCCGCCGGAACCCCCGCCGCCCCCGTCCCCATCGCCGCCACAACCCATGACCAGGCCGGTGCCGACCGCCAGGGCCAGCACGAAACGAAGGCCATCTCGCACGGTAGTCTCCTCGAGCGGCCAGGGTGCCGCTCGGGCGGAGTGTTCCATTCCCTCCGGGGGTTGTCACCGAGATCGATCCGTAAACCGGAGCGGTTTCCCGCGGCCGTGCGCCGAGCCCCTTCCCCCGGCTCCCCGTTCCGCTCTACACCGAAGGCCCATGGACGACGCCCTCCGACAGAAGCTCGACGACCTGCCCGTCTCGCCCGGCGTCTACCTGATGAAGGACCGGAAGGGCGAGGTGGTCTACGTCGGCAAGGCGAAGAGCCTCCGCGCCCGGGTCCGCTCCTACTTCCAGCCCGGCCGGAACGACGAGCGCGCCTTCATCCCGCTCCTCGACGAGCTCCTCGGCGACATCGAGGTGATCCTCGTCCACACGGAGAAGGAGGCGTTGATCCTCGAGAACACGCTGATCAAGCGGCACAAGCCGCGGTTCAACGTGATGCTCCGGGACGACAAGACCTTCATCTCGCTTCGGCTCGACGAGCGGCACCCGTATCCCCGGCTCGAGGTGGTGCGGCGGCACCCACAGGACGGCGCCCGCTACTTCGGGCCCTACTCGAGCGCCAGCGCCATCCGGGAGACCCTGCGGATCGCCAACCGCTACTTCGGCCTGCGCACCTGCACCGACCAGGCCTTCGAGAGCCGGAAGCGGCCGTGCCTGCTCTACCAGATCGGCCGCTGTCCGGCGCCCTGTGTCTACGAGGTCCCGGCGGAGGAGTACCGGCGGAGCGTCCGGGAGCTGATCCTGTTTCTCGAGGGGAAGGAGCCGGAGCTGGTGGAGCGGCTCCGGGGGCGGATGCGGGCGGCGGCCGCGGAGCTCCGGTTCGAGGAGGCGGCCCGGCTCCGGGACCAGATCGCGGCGGTGGAGAAGAGCCTGGAGAAGCAGCGGACGGTGATGGTCGAGCCGATCGACCAGGACGTCTTCGGCTTCCACCGGGAGGGGCCGGACCTGGAGATCGAGCTGCTCCTGGTGCGTTCCGGGCGCCTGGTCTCCGCCCGCTCCTTCGGCTTCGTCGGCCAGGAGTTCCCCACCGAGGAGCTGCTCGCCTCGGCGCTCCTCCAGTACTACGCCGCGGCGGTGGTGCCCGACGAGATCCTCCTCCCCCTCGAGCTCGAGGAGGCGGAGACCCTGGCCGAGCTCCTCGCCGAGCAGCGGGGGAAGCGGGTGCGGCTCCACACCCCGGTCCGCGGCGATCGCCGGCGCCTGGTGGAGATGGCCAACAAGAACGCCGCCCAGGGGTTCCTCGACCGGAAGCGGAAGCACAAGTCGACCGAGGAGATCCTGGCCCGGCTCCAGGCGAAGCTCGAGCTGACCCGGCTGCCGCGGCGGATCGAGTGTTACGATATCTCGAATTTTCAGGGCCAGACGGTGGTGGGCAGCCAGGTCACCTTCGTCGACGGGGAGCCGGAGCGGGGCCTCTACCGCCACTACAAGATCAAGGGCTTCACCGGGCAGGACGACTTCGCCGCGCTCTACGAGGTGCTGGGCCGGCGGCTGAAGCGAGGCCACGAGGCCAACGACCTCCCCGACCTCCTCCTCATCGACGGCGGCAAGGGGCAGCTCAACGCCGCCCGGGCGGCGGTGAAGGACCTGGGGCTCCTCGAGCGCGTCGACCTCGCCTCCCTGGCGAAGAGCCGGGTCGAGGGCGTGGGCGAGGAGGGCGGGGTGACCCGGAGCCAGGAGCGGGTATTCCTCCCCGGGCGCAAGGATCCGCTGGTCCTGCGTCAGAACTCCGCGGAGCTGTTCCTCCTCGAGCGGCTCCGGGACGAGGCCCACCGCTTCGCGATCACCTTCCACCAGAAGCTCCGGACCGCCCGGAACTTCCGCTCCGTGCTCCAGGAGATCCCCGGGATCGGGGACAAGCGGCGCCGGGCGCTGCTCCGGCACTTCGGATCGCTCAAGCGGATCAAGGCGGCCACCGCGGAGGAGCTCGCCGCGGTGGAGGGGTTCCACCTGGAACTGGCCCGGCGGGTGGTCGCCTTCCTGGCGGAGCCGGCCCCCGGGACCGCTGTCGAGGTGGACGCGGAGGCCCGGGCCGGCGACGAGGCGGAGGCGTCGGCGCCGCTGCCCCCCGGGGTCGCCGACACGCTCGAGGAGATCGGCGTCGACGAGGTCGAAACCGCCTTCGGGGAGGCCGAGGCGACGGCCGACGGCCCGTCGGACGGAGTGTCCACCGGCGGGAAATAACGACAGGAAATCGTTCTTTTCCCTTGCCGCCCCGTACAGCCGTGGTCTAAACGGAACGATACCTTCTCGGCGGCGTCAAGGACCGTCCCGGATGGGACGGAGAGCGATGCCGTCGCGGCACGAGACGAGGGCACGGAAGCATGCGACTGTACCCCAAGGTGATCCCGACGATCGCGCGGGAGGTCGTCCAGACGCTGATGGGCGACGGGGACATCGAGGTCGAGACCCTGCGCATCGCCGACGCCGAGATGGACATGGCGGCGATCATGCGGGAGTACCTTGCCGCCGAAGAGCGCGTGAACCAGGCGACCAAGGAAGCCCTCGAGCGGCGTGGGTACGACCACTCGAAGTTCGCCCAGGTGAAGCGCGAGATGGCCGACGTCCGCGGCTTCAAGATGGGCGACGAGGGGATCGACTACGTCATCGGCCAGATGATGGAGTTCCTCCTGATCTCCCGGAACGTCGAGGAGGTCTACGCCGAGGATCCGGTGCTCCGGAAGAAGATCTACGCGATCTTCAAGAAGCACCTGGACGTCGACGAGGAGCTCGATCGCGAGGCCCGGTCCCGGCTGAAGCACCTGCAGGAAGGGACCCCGGCCTTCGACATCGAGTACCAGAAGCTGATGGAGCAGCTCCGCCGGGCGCGGGGCCTCGTCTAGGCGTCGCGGCGCCCGCAGCCACCCCGCGCCCCCCCACCACCCGTCTACAGCGTGGGGGGCGGCACGTAGGCCCCCGCCACCCCGCGCCCCTCGGCCCGCTCGCCGCACTCCGCGTCGCGTAGCGCGAACGGCACTGCCTCCAGCCGTTCGACCGGGATGTCTCCGCCACACTCGACGCACTCGCCGTAGGTGCCGGCCTCGATCCGGGCCAGCGCCGCGTCGATCTGGGCCACCTCGTGGCGCTGGGCGTCGGAGAGCTGGGTGAGCACGTAGGCGGCCGACGAGGACTGGGCGTCCTCCTCGATCTCCGGGTTACGCTCCTGGCTCTTCAGCGCTTCGAGCTCCAGCTGCGAGCCCTGGCTGGCGCGGACCAGCGCGTGCCGTCGGGACAGGAGCCTGCGCCGCAGGCGGTCCAGGGTCTCGGCATCGTAGGCCATGCGTGCCTCCTTCCGGGGCGAGAACCACCGGGACGGGAACGTAGGGAGTCTTGCCCCCAAAGGGGAGGGCCGCCCAAGACCGGCGCGGGAAGCGGCTGCCTTCGTGGCCGCGGGGGGGGCGGGCCGCCGACCGGATCCCGGCGCCCGGCCGGAAGATCGCGGGACGGCGGCGGAACTCCCGCGGGTTTTCCGTTGTCCAACCGGGCTCGGGAGTGCAGATGGAGATCCTCATCGTCGGCGGCGGCCTCGCGGGGAGCGAGGCGGCCCACCAGCTCGCGCGGCGCGGCCATCCGGTTCGCCTGGTGGAGATGAAGCCGGGCAAGCGGACGCCGGCACAGGCCGGCGGCGGGCTGGCGGAGCTGGTCTGCTCCAACTCGCTCCGCTCCGACAGCCCCGAGAACGCCGTCGGCCTCCTCCACGAGGAGCTCCGGCGCCTCGCCTCGCTGATCCTCGGGGCGGCGGACGAGGCCCGGGTCCCGGCCGGCGACGCCCTGGCGGTGGACCGCGCCCGCTTCTCCGCGCTGGTGACGGAGCGGGTGAGGGCGGCGCCGGGTCTGGTGCTCGAGGAGCGGGAGGTGACGGAGCTGCCCCCGCCGCCCGGGCCCGCGGTGCTGGCCACCGGCCCCTTGACCTCGGAGGCCCTGGCGGCCTCCCTCGCCGCCGCCACCGGCGGAACCGGCCTCTACTTCTACGACTCGATCGCGCCGATCGTCGCCGCCGACTCGATCGACCGGAGCATCGCCTTCGCCCAGAGCCGCTACGGCAAGGGCGGGAGCGCCGACTACCTCAACCTACCGCTCGACGAGGCGGAGTACCGGGCCTTCGTCGCCGCCCTCCGGGCCGGCGAGAAGGTGAAGCCCCACGCCTTCGAGGAGCCGCGCTACTTCGAGGGCTGCCTGCCGATCGAGGTGATGGCGGAGCGGGGCGACGACGTCCTCGCCTTCGGGCCGATGAAGCCGGTGGGCCTCGTCGATCCGCGAACCGGAAAGCAGCCCTTCGCCGTGGTGCAGCTCCGGCAGGAGGACCTGGCCGGCACCGCCTACAACCTGGTGGGCTTCCAGACCCGGCTCACCTGGCCGGAGCAGCGGCGGATCTTCCGGACCCTGCCGGGCCTCGCCGACGCGGAGTTCCTCCGCCTCGGGCAGATCCACCGGAACACCTTCCTCGACTCCCCGAAGCTCCTCGGCCCGGACCTCGCGCTCCGGGCGGCGCCGCACCTCTTCGTCGCCGGGCAGGTCTCGGGCGTCGAGGGGTACGTCGAGTCGTGTGCCTCCGGGCTGCTGGTGGCGCTGGCGGTGGACGCCCGGATCGCCGGGCGGCCGTTCGTGCCGCCGCCGGCCGAGACCGCCCTGGGCGCCCTCTACCGCCACGTCACCGGGGCGGCGCACCCGGCGGACATCGCCCACCAGCCCTCCAACATCACCTGGGGCCTCTTCCCCCCGCTGCCCGGCCGCGTGAAGAAGCGCGACCGCCGCGCCCTCCAGGTCCGCCGGGCCCGCGAGGCGCTGGGCGCCTGGGCCGCGGAAAATGCGATACCCTGCACGCCGCCACCGCGTGCCGAAACCTCTCTCGCCGGAGCGAGCGCGTGAACCGCCAGCATCTCCCCGTCGTCCTCCTCCTCGCCCTCGCCGTCCTCCCCGCCTGTAAGCGGCAGCAGGACGAGGGGCCCACCGGGCTGGGCAAGCCGGTGGCCGAAGGTCCCGCCCGGGCGGTGACGCCGTCGCCCGACGGCGCCCACCTGGCCTACGTGGCCGAGCCGAGGCCGGCCCGGGAGCTGGGGCAGGGCGACCTCCCCGACACCATCTGGATGGGCACCGCCAAGGTGGTTCCCACCTCCGGCGGCGCGCCGATCATCCTGGGCAGCGGCGTCACCACGCTCCCCGGCGCGATCCTCTTCGACCCCGCCGGCACCCGGGTGGCGGTGCTCACCGACTTCCAGTTCCGGTCGCAGGCCGGGACCCTGGTAGTCGGCGACGTGGCCACCGGCAACGTCCGGACGCTCGCGCCCGACGTCGGCTTCTTCGGCTTCTCGCCCGACGGCAGCCGGATCGCCTACGTGACCAAGGACACGCTCTTCGTCGGCCCCGCCGACGGCGCGATGCCCGCGGTCTCGCTGGGCCACGCCAGCACCTTCGAGTTCTCCCCCGACGGCTCGAAGCTCCTCTTCCGGCGGAAGCTCGCCCAGGACGGCTCGCTCCTCCTCGTCGACGTCCCCGCCCCCGGCGCGCCCGTCCCCGAGGCGAAGGCCCTGGCCAAGGCGGTGGCCGACTACGACTGGTCGCCCAGCGGCGATCGCGTCGCCTTCACCGCCCGGACCCGGGACGGCGCCGTCGAGCTGTTCGTCGCTCCGGTGGGCGGCGAGGCGAAGAAGCTCGGCACGGGCGTGCCCTCCTTCGCCTTCTCCGCCGACGGCGCGCACCTGGGCTTCGTCGCCGGGGTCTCGCCGGAGAAGCAGTTCGGCGACGCGATGCTCCTCGCCGCCGGCGCCGCCGAGCCGGTGAAGCTCGGGGAGAAGGTGAGCGAGTGGGCCTTCGCCCCCGACAGCCAGCGGGTGGCGTGGATCGAGAAGTACCAGCCGACCGGCCGGGTGGGGACGCTCGCCTATGCGGCGGTGGCGGCGGAGCCGAAGCCGAAGCGGCTGGGCGACGAGGTGATGAGCTTCCGCTGGTCGCGGACCGGGGGCTTCCTCGCCTTCCAGCAGCGGACCCTGCGGCCGGTCTTCTCCGTCGACCTCTTCGTGGAGAAGGTGGGCGGCGAGGGCCCGGTCAAGGTCGCCGCCGGCGTGTTCGGGTACGACTTCGGCAAGAACGACGAGTCGGTGATCTTCCGGAGCAGCTGCGTCCGGGAGGGCCGCGAGTGCCTCCTCCACACCGTGCCCACCTCGAACCTCGCGGCGCCGCCGAAGAAGCTCGCCGGCGGGGTCTTCACCTTCGAGTTCGACCAGGACCTCGAGAACCTGATGCTCACCTACGCGCGGATGGACGCGGAGGCCCTCGACGTCTCGGTGATGCCCGCCGACGGCTCCCGGCCGGCGGTGACCCTGGACCAGTTCGTGGCCCCGGGGACGGAGTGGGTGGGGAACGACCGGATCGCCTACGCGGTCCTGGCGTACAAGCGGCAGGGCGTGTTCGTCGCCGACCTGAGCACGCTGCCCGCGCCGCCGCCCGCGGCCGCGGAGCGGTAAGGGGCTCCACCGGAGCCTGCCCCGGGGGCGTCCGGGTTTGCCGGTCGGACGGCAAACTGGACGCCCTCGCCCGTTCCTCTACCCTGGCGCCATGGGCGACGGACGGCGAGGCGGCGAGGCGATCCCGAAGGCGGAGCAGCTCTCGCCGGAGGTGGAGGCGTTCCTCGAACACCTCCGGGTGCGGAAGCGCTACAGCCCGCGGACCATCGAGGAATACGCCGCGGATCTGGCGCAGTTCGAGGCCTACCTGGCCGGGCGAAACCTGGCGCTCCTCGCCGTGGACGCCCTGGCGATCCGCGGCTTCGTGGCGCGGCTCCACGGGCGGCTGGCGCCGGCCTCCGTGGCCCGGAAGCTGGCGGCAATCCGCTCGCTCTACCGGTTCCTCCAGCAGCGGAAGCGGGTCGAAGCCAACCCCGGGGCCCTGGTGAAGAGCCCGAAGCTGCCGAAGACCCTGCCCAAGGTCCTGCCGGTGGACGAGGTCTTCGCCCTGGTGGAGACGCCGAAGGCCGACACGCCGCTGGGCGCCCGGGACCGGGCGATCCTGGAGACGCTCTACGGCGGCGGGGTGCGCTGCTCGGAGCTGGTGGGCCTCGACCTCCGCGACCTCGACCGGAGCGGCGGGCTGATCCGGGTGCTGGGCAAGGGCCGGAAGGAGCGGCTGGTGCCGTTGGGCGGCAAGGCCTGGGCGGCGATCGATCGCTGGCTCGAGCTCCGCCCCACGCTCCTGGCGCGGCCCCGCCCCGGCCAGGCGCCGGAGGCCCTGTTCCTCAACTACCGGGGCGGCCGCCTCACCACCCGCTGGGTGGCCCGGGCGCTCGACCGCTGGGC
>JAEZJH010000453.1 GCA_023436385.1 Pseudomonadota bacterium | reverse complement strand
ATCTTACGGCTGCACGATCTTGAGCAGCTCCACGTCGAAGACCAGCATGCCCTGCGGCGCACCCGGCCGGCCCTGGTAGGCGAGGTTCTCCGGGATCCAGAACCGGCGCTTCTCGCCCTCGACCATCAGCTGCACGCCCTCGGTCCAGCCGGCGATCACGCCGTTGAGCGGGAACCGGGCCGGCTGGCCGCGGACCACGGAGGAGTCGAACATCTTCCCGTCGGTGGTCCAGCCGGTGTAGTGCACCTCGACGACGCTGGTCGGGCTCGGGTGCACGGTGCCGGTGCCCTTCTTCAGCACCTTCGAGGCGAGGCCGGACTCCGTCACCTGCGCGTCCTTGGGCGGCGCCTTGACGTCCGGCGGCGCGGCGGGCGTCTCGAGGATGTCGAGGAGCTCCACGTCGAAGACCAGCATGCCCTGGGGCCGCCCCGGCTTGCCCTGGTAGGCCAGCTCCTCGGGGATCCAGATGCGGCGCTTCTCGCCCTCGACCATCAGCTGCAGGCCCTCGGTCCAGCCCGGGATCACCTGGTTCAGCCCGAAGGTCGCCGGCTGGCCGCGGACCACGGAGGAGTCGAACATCTGCCCGTCGGTGGTCCAGCCGGTGTAGTGCACCTTCACCCGATCGTCGGCCTTGGGGTGGACCTTGCCGGTGCCCTTCTCCAGGACCTTGGAGGCGAGACCGCTCTTGGTCTTCTGCGCGTCGGCGGGGGGCGCGGCAACGTCGGCCGGCGCCGGGAGCGGCTTCGGCCCGGGGCGGATCTCGATCAGCTCCACGTCGAAGACCAGCATCCCCTGCGGCTTGCCGGGCTGGCCCTTGTAGGCCAACTCCTCGGGGATCCAGAAGCGGCGCTTCTCTCCCTCGACCATCAACTGGAGCCCCTGGGTCCAGCCCGGGATCACGTTCTTCAGCGGGAAGGCCGCGGGCACGCCGCGCTTCACCGAGGAGTCGAACATCTTTCCGTCGGTCGTCCAGCCCGTGTAGTTCACCTTGACGGTGTCCTGGGGCTCGGGGTGAACGGTGCCGGTCCCCGGCTGGAGGACCTTGGAGGCGAGCCCATTGGGCGCCTTCTCGGCGTCGGCGGGCGGGGCGGCCACGTCGGGCGGGGCGGGGATGTCGGCGGGGGGAGTCTGCATGCTGGGGGCCTCGGCGGCAGGGGCCTGGGCCTCCGGCGCGGGCTTTTCGGCGCAGGCGACGCCGAGGCCGGCGAGGAGGAGGACGGGAAGAAGGGTGGTTCGCATTCGGCGATAGTCACCACAGGCGGCGCCGCTCGTCAAAGGTCTCTTGGGCCGGAGCCGCGCCATTCGGGCGCCGTCCTGCTATGGGTACGGAAACCACGAGGAGGTGGCCATGAAGCGAAATCTGCCGATCCTGGTCGTCCTCGCGCTGGGCGCGGGGTGCGTGAGCTCGGGGAAGTACGAGCGGCTCGAGTCGGAGCACCGGAAGACCGTCGGGGACCTGGAAGCGGAGCGCTCCCGGGCGACGGGGCTGGAGCAGGCGCTCGCCCAGGAGCAGGCGTCGCTCGCCTCGCTGCAGGAGGAGAAGGCCGCCCTGGAGACGGAGTTGGCGACGATCCTCAAGGATCGGTCGCGGTTGGAGAGCTCCGTGGGCGAGATGCAGCAGGCCCTGGCGGAGCTGTCGAAGCGCAAGGCGGAGGCCGACGCCCGGATCGCGGAGTACCAGAACCTCCTCGCCCGGTTCCGGCCGCTGATCGACGCCGGGAAGTTGCGGGTGAAGATCGTCGACGGCCGGATGGTGGTGGAGCTGGCCAGCGACGTGCTCTTCCCCTCCGGCTCGGCCAAGCTCTCCAAGGAAGGGCGCGCGTCGATCGACGAGGTGGCGGTGCTCCTCGCCGGCATCCCGGACCGCAACTTCCAGGTGGAGGGCCACACCGACAACGTGCCGATTCACACCACGGCCTATCCGTCCAACTGGGACCTCGCCGCCGATCGGGCGCTCAACGTGGTCAAGGCGATGGTCGAGGCCGGGATGCCGGCGGAGCGGATCAGCGCGGCGTCCTACGGCGAGGCCAAGCCCGCCCAGAGCAACGAGACGCCCGAGGGCCGGGCAGCCAACCGGCGGATCGAGATCGTGGTGGTGCCGGACCTCTCCAGCCTCCCGGGCTTCGAGGAGTTGAACCGGGCCGCGGGCGGGAAGCGGTAATCGAGGATCGGTGGGGCGAGCCGACGCCCGCCGCCACACCGCGGCCGGAACGCCGCTCGAACGCCAATCATTGGGCGCGAGCGGCGCCGGACCGCCGGAGGGCGGATTGCGACGGGAGGTGAGCGAATGGAGACGCGGGTGATCCGGGTGCACGCCTACGGTGGCCCGGAGGCGATGCAGTTCGACACGGTGGAGCTGCCGCCGCCCGGTCGCGGCGAGGTCCGGGTGCGGGTGGAGGCGGCGGGCGTCAACTTCATCGACGTCTACCAGCGGAAGGGCCTGTATCCGGCCAAGGCGATGCCGCGGCCCCTGGGGCTCGAGGGTGCCGGGGTGGTGGAGGCGCTGGGGCCGGAGGTGGCGGGGTTCTCCCCGGGGCAGCGGGTCGCCTGGGCCGACGTGGTCGGCTCGTACGCGACCCACGTCAACGCCCGGGCGGCGGTGCTGGTGCCGATCCCCGACGGGATCGAAGCTCGGGAGGCCGCGGCGGCGATGCTGCAGGGCATGACCGCCCACTACCTGGCCCGGTCGACCTTCCCGCTCGGGGCCGGACACACCTGTGTGGTTCACGCCGCCGCCGGCGGGGTGGGGCTCCTGCTCTGCCAGCTCGCCAGGGAAGCGGGCGCCCGGGTGATCGGGCTGGTCTCCACCGCGGAGAAGGAGACCCTGGCCCGGGCCGCCGGCGCCGACGAGGTGATCCGCGTCGATCGGCTCGATTTCGAGCCGGAAGTTCGCCGGCTCACCGGCGGGCGCGGCGTCGACGTGGTCTACGACTCGGTGGGTCGCGATACCTTCGACCGCAGCCTCTCGTGTCTCCGGCCGCGGGGACTCCTGGTGTTGTTTGGCGCGTCCTCGGGGCCGGTGCCGCCGCTCGATCTCCAGGTCCTGAATGCGAAGGGCTCGCTGTATCTGACGCGGCCGAGCCTGGGGGCCTACGTGGCCACCCGGGACGAGTTGCTGGCCCGGGCCGGCGAGGTGCTGGGGGCGATCGCCTCCGGGCGGCTCGCGCTGCGGATCGACTCGACGCTGCCGCTCGCCGAGGCCGCGGAGGCCCACCGCCGGCTCGAGGGGCGGAAGACCGCGGGGAAGGTGCTGCTCGTGCCGTAGGTGCCGCCGGTCCTGCGTCGGCTCGGCCCCGGGAGATCGGGGGCGGGTCGAGGTACCCGCAGGTGAGGTCAGGGCGTCGCCGGCCGGCGCCGCTCGGCGGCCGTCCGGGCCGCGTCCAGGGCCCGGGCCAGCGGGCCGTACATCGCGTCGCCGTGGCCGGCCCAGCCGATCAGCACGAAGGTCGCGCGGCGATCGGCGTCGACCACCAGGAAGGTGGGCCAGTAGCTCATCGCCACCAGGCGGGCCCATTCGCGGGCGTCCCGGTGGTGGAAGACGCCCGGCCGGCCGACGGCGAAACCCAGCGCCGCAAGCGCCCCCTCGGGCGCGCCGGACGCCTCGTCATCGGGGAACTCCGGGACATGGAGCGCCACGAACGGCACGCCCGTCCGCTCCGCGAGGGGAAGGAGATCGGCGAGCCCCTTCCGGCAGTAGTAGCAGGAGGCGCCCCACATCCCGACCAGCCACGGCGGCTCCGGTGGCAGGGCGGTGAGCCAGCCGCCGGCGGGGCCGTCCTCGTCCGGGCCTGGCAACGGGGGCGGGAGCCGGGGCGGTTCGAGGGGTCCGCCGCGCCGGGTCTCGATCAGGTCGACCATGGCCGCAGGATGGGCCCCGGGTTCCGGGGACGCCAGCGGCCAGGTTCGGCGGCGGGGCCCCGGTCGTATCGCCGCAACCCGGCTGCCGGCGGTGGCCGGAGCCGACGCGCTTCACGCGAAGGACCCGGGATCTTGTTGGCTCCGCCCCTCGAGCCCGCCCCAGAGTGGGATTCTTGGACGCGCGCTCAGAGCAGGGCCGGGAGCAGCGCCAGCAGGCCGACCAGCACCGCGGCGCAGGCGAGGATCGAGGCGCCGAAGAAGCCGACGGTCCCCAGCACCGCACCGGCGAGGGGCCATCCGGCGCGCCGGGCGAGGAGCGAGCCCAGCACCGCGCCGGTGGAGCCCGCGCCCAGCCAGCCGAAGCCCGGGTCCTTCACCGCCAGGGCCAGGCCCACGCCGGCGGCCGAGGCGAGGCCGGCGAGGACCAGGGCCTTCCCGACGTGGGGCCGGAGCCGCGGCGACGTCCGGGCGAGCTCGGCGTCCTCGGCCAGCCCGAGGTGCACCGGGCAGAGGGCCTCGCCGGAGAGCGCGGGCCGGTCGCAGCCCGGCCGGGAACAGTCGCGCTCCAGGTCCACCGGCAGGACGTCGCCCCGAGGATCAAAGCCGAGCCAGGTGAGGAGCGGTCGGACGCGACCCGGCGCGCCGGCGGAGCCCGCGGCTCGGGGCCCGATCTCGTTGGCGGCGCTGGTCCTCGACATCGTCCGACTCCCGGGGGCGCGCAGGATAACCGAACTCGCGGCCGGTTCGACGGGCGGCGCGGCCAACCCTTCAGGTCAGGGAGCGGAACGGTCGGCCAGGGCCCGGACCACCTTGGGGAGGGAGACGTCGAACCGGTAGGAGGTCGACCGGTGGCCGTCGGGGAACTCCTCGTGTTCGTGGGGGACACCCAGCCGGTCGAGGGCCCGGACGAGCTGCCGGAGGCCCCACTGGAGGCCGTACTCGTCCCGGCTGCCGCAGTCGAGGAAGAGGAGGCGCAGGCCCCGGAGGCGCTCGGCGGCGCCGGGCTCCACGACGAGGCGCAGGGGATCGTGGGCGAGCCACTTCTCCCACACCTCGGGGCGGAGCGCGCCGGAGGCGAGGTCGATCGGCAGTTCGAAGCCGCCCGGGGCGTCGGGCGCCGGCGAGTAGCAGGCCGCCATGCAGAGCGCGTTGAGCGGCACGATCCAGCGGCCGTCGCGCTTCTTTCGTGCCTGGGCGAAGGCGGAGAGGAAGGCCTCGACCGAGCCGGCGGCGGTGACCTCGGTGGCGAGCCGGAGGAGATCGGGGAGGTAGGCGTAGGGGAAGCAGACGTCGGGGGCGTGGGCGGCGACGGCCCGGACGTGCTCGGGATGTCGGAGCGCCTGCACCAGGGCGCCGTAGCCGCCCGACGATCGGCCGACGAGGCCGTGCGCGCCGGTGGGGAAGCGGGCGTCGACCGCCGGCTTCAGCTCCTGCCAGAGGTGGTCCTCGTAGCGGCCGACCGCGGGGCTGTTGAGGTACTGCGAGCCACCGTAGGCGGTGAAGCAGTCCGGGACCACGAAGAGCGCCGGCGGCAGCGCGCCGGAGAGGGAGAGGCGCTCGACCCGGGCCCGGAGCCCGTCCTCCCAGGGGTCCTCGGCGAGCAGCGCCGCGGCGGTCGAGGCGTAGGCCGGGAGCACCCAGACCACCGGGTACGGAGCCCCGGCGCCGCCGTCCTCGGGGGCGAGGACGTGGAGGATCCGGTCGGTCGGATCGCCCAGCGGGTTGCCGGCGAGGATCCGGCTCTGGATGGGGATCGGGTGGTGCGTGTAGCGTGCCATGGCCGCAGGATAGGCCGGACGGCGAGCCGGCGCGCGGGAGTCGAACGATGACGGAACCGACCCACGAGTTGTTCCACGCGATCGCCGACCCGGCCTCCGCGGCCCTGCGGCTCCTGGTGCTCTCCCTGGGCGTCAAGGAGCGGGTGAGCTTCCGGAACGTGGCCTACGAGGAGGCCCTCGCCGATCTCGAGCGCCGTGGCGGCGGCGAGGTGCCCGCGCTCTGGGACGGCGAGCGGCTCCACGTCGGGCCGGAGGCGGTGCGCGCGGAGCTGTACGGGCTCGCCGCCGGTCGGTGACGGTACGCGCAGCGCGCGCCCGGTAGGCCATCGGACGGCGACCACCGGATTCAGCCAACGACCTCGTGCGGCTCGCGGCACGGGCGCTGGAGTAGGCGCACGCTTCAATCGAAGACGCTTCCTAACCGAACCCGCGGCTTTCTCGCCAGCCGGGACCGCCGCGCGAGGCCGACCGTCAGCGCCGGCCGCCGTGGGACGGACCCGAGCGTTCCTTACGGCCGCCGCCGTGGGCGGTGATCCGGCCCAACCCGGCGCCGCCGGGCCGCGGGGGCTGCGTGTCCGCGGTGCGCCGGGGCCCTTCACGCGTCCCCTCGACCGCCTCGCTGGCGGCCTCGCCGGGACGGGAGACGTCGTGGCCCCCGTGGCCCGTGCTCTCGGTGTCTTCCGGACGATGCGGCATTGCGTCACCTCCCGCGGGGAAGGTGACGACCGCGCCGGGGCCGCGCTACGCGCCGGCGGCCGAATCCGCGGTCTCCTCTCCATCGAGCGCGGGCAGCTCCGCCAGCGGGAGCGGCGCCTGCCGGAGCGGCGGACGCTTCGGGATCAGGAACCCGCGCTCCCGCAGCGAGGCCAGCCAGCCGTGGACCGGGGTGAACGGCGGCTCCGGGAGGATCGCCTCCGCCGGATACCCCTCGCGCCGGAGGATCTCGTTGGCGGCCTGCCGGCCGGACACCACCGAGCGCTCGAGGTCGTGGACCGGCTGGTCCACCCGCACGAACTCGCCGGCGAGGTAGAGGTTGTCGACCGGCGTCTCCGTGCGCGGCGCGTCGACGATGTGGCCGATGTCGCGGGCGGCGAAGGACGGCGGGCACTCCTGGAGGTCGAGGTGCACCAGCTTGCCGGCGAGCTCCGGGAAGATCCGGGCGAGGTCGTTCTCCGCCTCGACCCGGAAGCTTGCCCGGGAGAGTCCGCGGACCCGCTCCCGTTCGCGGGCGACCCGGAGCTCGATCACCTCGCCGCCCGTGGCCTCCGCCCACTCCCGGCAATCGGCGCGGACCCGGGAGAGGATCACGTAGGAGGCGGCCAGCGCGAAGTCTCCCGCGCAGACGCCGCGGGTGGCGCGGTTCGGCGCCAGGCGCCCCCCCGCGAACCAGAGGCGGAGGATGGCGGGATCGACGGCGCGGAGCCGGAGGATCGGCGCGAGCCGGCCGTCCTTGTCGAGCCCGGAGGCGGCGAGGAGGCGCTGGAGCGCCGGCGCGTCGAGGGCGAGGATCACGTGGTCGAAGGCGGCCTCTTCCTCGCGGCCCTCGCGGCGGAGGACGACGCGCTCGATGGCGCCGTCCGGGCCCGGGACGAGCCGCACCACCTCCGTGCCGGCGAGGATGGTCGCGCCGTGGTCGGCGATGAACCGCAGCAGCGGCTCGACGATCGCCGGGCCACCGTCCGCGAGCCATTCGACCGCCGCCGCTCCCCGGCTGGCGAGGGCGTGGCGGAGGACCCGGTTCTTCAGGGAAGCGGCGCTGATCCGCTCCGGCGAGTCGACCTCGCCCTCGCCCGAGAGCGCGGTGAGGAGCGCGGCGGTCTCCTCGCGCAACGAGTAGCGGAGCCGCAGCGCCGCCACGGTCTCCCGGTCGTCGCCCTCCTCGTCCCGGCGCTCGACATGGCCGGCGAACTCGACGAAGAGCCCGGCGAGGGTGGCGAGGTCCCGGCGGGTGGGACGGAAGAGCGGGGCCCGGGGGACGAAGGCGCCGAGGGCGTGGAGCGGCGCCGGGAGCGGGAGCACGCGGTCGAAGAGGCGCTGCCGCTGGACCTCGAAGGACCCGGGGCCGGCAAAGACCAGATCGAGCGGCCCGCCGGGCACGAGCGCCGGCGTGGCGGCCGCCCGGCGGAGGAGATCGCGCAGGTTGGCGTGGGAGGGGCGGAGCGCCACCGCTCCCAGGTCCGAGGGGAAGGCCCAGAGCCGGCCGTCCTGGTGGAAGCGGACCGGGGGCAGCGTCCGGAGCCGGCCACCGGCGGCCTCTTCCCGCTCCACCACCGTGACGTCGAGGCCGCGCTCCGCCAGAGCGGCCGCGGCGGAGAGGCCGGCCAAACCCGACCCGACCACCAGCACCCGGGGCGGCCGCTCGTCCGGAGCCCGGGGACGGCGGGTGATCGCCGCCGGCCGCTGTGGCGGTCCCGCCACGCGAATCCCCAGCCAGCGGGCGGCGCGAAGGAGGCGGATCGAGGCGACGTCGGGCTGGCGCCGGAGGGGCGGATCGTGGCGGAGGCCCCGGGTGGCCAGCACCTCGTTGGCCGCCTCGATCCCGGTGACCGTGGCTCGCTCCAGGCCGAAGGCCGGCACCAGGCAGCGGACGTGATCGCCGGCGAGGAAGAGGCCTGGAACCGGAGTGCGGGAGGTGGCGCGTCGCTCGAGGGAGCGCGCCTGCTGGCGGGTGAGGGTGGCCGGCGTGCGGCCGATGGCGAGGTGGACGATGCCGCCCTCGAGCTCGGGGAAGGCGCGGACCACGTCCTCGATCACCCGGGCCCGGGTCTCCTCCGGGGAGAGCCGCTGGAGCTCGTAGCGCGACCGGTGCCCCGAGACGGCGATCACGTCGCCGCCGGTGACCCGCCGGTAGGTGCGCGACTCGTCCTGGAGCCGCGAGAGGACGAACCAGCGATCGACCGCGAGGAAGTTGCCCGCGAGGATGCCCGCGTCGGCGCGGCCGGGGCGGAGCGGGCGATCGGTGTAGACCCGCGCCACCAGCCCGTCGATCGCCTCGAGGCGGCGGAGGCGAGAGAAGAACGGCTCCTCCACCAGGTCGCGATCGAGGAGGTGCTTCAGGGCCGGGACGTCGACGGCGAGGATCACCGCGTCTGCGGCCAGCTCGGCCTCGCCCCGGAAGATGTCGTCGGGGGCGTAGGGAGCGACCGCGCCGACCGGCGCGCCCGACTCGACGACCCGCACGCCGTCGATGCGTCCGGACTCGCGGAGCAGCCGCGCCACCCGGGCGCCGCGAAGGATGCGGACCCCGAGGTCCCGGGCGTAGGCGGCCAGCGGACGCACCAGGTTCTCGTCGGCGCTGCCACGGAGGAGCTCGAGGCGCGGGCCACCGGCGGGCGCGAGATCGGCGGAGGCGAGAAGGCTCTTCGCGGAGGCGAGGGAGACGAAGCGCGGATCGTCGGACGAGCCCGCCGGCAGCGAGGAGAAGAGCAGCGTCTGAAGCTCCTCGGGGAGCCGGTGACGGGCCGCAAACTCCGCCACCGTCTCCAGGTCCTCGAAGGGATCGTCGGTGCCCGGATCGAACCCGAGGAGTTCCACCAGCGCCGCCGCCAGCGAGGGCAACTCGCCGGTGCGGAGTTCGAGGAGGCGGTTGCCGGTGGTGAGGAGCGTCGCCAGGCCGCGGAGCGGCGCGCGCCGGCCGGGACGGTGGGGGAGGAGGGGCTGGGCGATGGTGGTGTCGCCGCGCCGGTAAAGGATCCCGGTGGAGCCCACCTGCCGGAAGCGCTCGCGGCAGCCCGCCCGGTCGAGCAGCGCGGCGAGGTTCAGGTGGGCGTCGCCGATGGCGTGAATTCCGTGTTCCCCGCCGAAGAGCCACTCCCGGCCGTGGTGGCGAAAGCGCAGCTCGCCCTTGCCGGCCAGCTTGCCGCCGAGCGAGGGGCCCGCCTCGAGCAGGGTCACGCCCACGCCTCGTTCGGCGAGATGGATCGCTGCGGACAGGCCGGCAATGCCGGCTCCGACCACGAGGACGTCCCGGTGCTCCACGGCTGCCTCCAGGTGCCCGCGATCCGAGCGGATTGCGGGAGGGTCGGCAACCTTTGCGACGCAGCGCGTCCAGAGCCGGACAGGAACGCGTTCGTGTAAACGCTCCCGTCCGATCCCGGTCAAACCGAGCCGAGCCTCGCCGCGTCCATCGGGCGGGAGCGCTCGGCGGTTGTTCCGGTTTTCCCGAGCCTCGCGTCGCTCGGCCCCGTTCGGACCGTCACAATCGCGCCGGCGGCCTTTGACGCGCCGCGTATGCGATCGAAAGATAGCCGCTCCTCGAAACGGCGCTATCGGCACGCGCGGTGGTCGCCGTGCGGCCGTTGGGCACACGGAGGGAGCATGGCGATGAACGGGATGGACGGCGGGCGCGGATTGCGCCGCGTCGCGGTGGTGGCCGGGCTGAGGACGCCGTTCGTGAAGGCGGCCGGGGCATTCCGGCAGCTCTCCGCACTCGACCTGGGCAAGGCCGTGGTGGGGGAGCTGATCGCGCGAAGCGATCTGCCGCGGAAGGAGCTGGACCTCGTCGTCTACGGCCAGGTGATTCCCAGCGTGATGGCGCCGAACATCGCCCGGGAGGTCGCCCTGGGCCTGGGGCTCCCGGCGCGGGTCGACGCCTGGTCGGTCTCGCGGGCGTGCGCCACCGCGATCCAGGCGATGACCTCCGCGGCGGACGAGATCGCCCTGGGTCACGTCGACGTGGCGATCGCCGGCGGCGCCGAGAGCCTCTCCGACATCCCGATCACCGTCTCGCGGCCGCTGGCCGAGGCGCTGACCGGCGCGTCGCGGGCCAAGGACCTCCCCTCCAAGCTGAAGGCCTTCGCCCACCTCTCCGCCCGGGACCTGATGCCGGTGGCGCCCTCGATCGCCGAGCGGACGACCGGGCTCACCATGGGCGAGAGCGCGGAGAAGATGGCCCGGGAGAACGGGATCTCCCGCGAGGATCAGGACCGGTTCGCGAAGCGCTCCCACGACCTCGCCGCCAAGGCCTGGGAGGAGGGGAGGTACGCCGGCGAGGTGATGCACGTCCACCTGCCGCCGACCTACGACCGCGTGATCGCCGAGGACGACTTCGTCCGCAAGGACGCGACCCTGGAGAAGATGGCCTCCCTGTCGCCCGCCTTCGACAAGCGGTACGGGACGATCACCGCGGCCAACTCCTCCGGGCTCACCGATGGCGCGTCGGCGCTCCTCCTCGTCGCCGAGGAGAAGGCGAAGGCGTTGGGGCTCGAGCCCCTGGGCTTTATCCGGTCGTACGCCTACGCGGCGATCGATCCGAAGTGGCAGCTGCTGATGGGCCCGGCCTTCGCCACCCCGATCGCCCTCGACCGGGCCGGCGTGACGATGAAGGAGATCGACCTCGTCGACATGCACGAGGCCTTCGCCGCCCAGGTGCTCTCCAACGTGAAGGCCTTCGCCTCGAAGTCCTTCGCGGAGGAGAGGCTCGGCCGGCCGGAGCCGATCGGCGAGATCGACGTCGAGCGCCTCAACGTCAACGGCGGCTCGATCGCCCTGGGCCACCCGTTCGCCGCCACCGGCGGCCGGATGATCCTCAACACGCTGAACGAGCTGAAGCGCCGGGGGAAGCACCTCGGCCTCGTCACCCTGTGTGCGGCCGGCGGTCTCGGCGCAGCCGTCGTCGTCGAGAGGTCCTGAGCCATGGCACGGGCGATTCACGAGGTGGAGGCGCAGCGGCAGAACCGGACCATCTCCGGCCGGGCGATCCGGGTGGAGATCGGCGCCGACGGGGTGGCAGTGGTCACCCTCGACGTGCCGGGGAAGTCGGTGAACACCCTCTCCCCGGCGCTCGCCGAGGAGATGAAGGAGCGCTGGGGGGCGCTCGAGGCCGACGAGACGGTCCGGGCGATCGTCATCGTCTCCGGCAAGGCCGACGGCTTCATCGTCGGCGCCGACGTCGACGTGCTCAAGGAGCTCCGGACCGCCGGCGAGGGGGAGAAGCTCGCCCGGGACGCGCAGCGGGTGATCGGGGAGATCGCCGCCTCGCCGAAGCCGGTGGTGGTGGCGATCCACGGCACGGCGCTGGGCGGCGGCCTGGAGCTGGCCCTGGCCTGCGGCTACCGGATCGCCACCGACGACCGGCAGACCCGGCTCGGCCTCCCGGAGATCCAGCTGGGCCTGATCCCCGGCGCCGGGGGGACGCAGCGGCTGCCACGGCTGGTCGGCGCCCGCACCGCCCTCGACCTGATCCTCACCGGCAAGCACGTGCTGGCCCGGAAGGCGCTGCGGATGGGGCTCGTCGACGAACTGGTCCCCGTGCCGCTCCTTCATGCGGTGGCGCGGAAGCGGGCGCTCGAGTTCGCCGACGGCAAGGCGATGCCGCCACGGGGACGGGAGGCGATCCTGGCCCGGCTCAAGCAGGGCCGCGCCGATCAGGAGGTCCTGCTCGCCCTGGCGCTCGAGGAGAACCCGGTGGGCCGCCGGCTGCTGTTCCGCCAGGCGGAGAAGGTGGCGGAGCGGAAGAGCCGCGGCAACTACCCGGCGATTCCGGCGGCGATCGACGCCATCCGCCACGGGCTCGAGCAGGGGATGGAGAAGGGCCTCGCCCGCGAGGCCCAGCACTTCGGCGACCTCGCGGTCACCGACGTGGCCCGGCAGCTCACCCGGATCTTCCTCGCCACCACCGCGCTCAAGAAGGAGACCGGCGTCGACGACCCGGCGGTGCAGCCGCGGCCGGTGCAGCAGGTGGCGATGGTGGGCGGCGGCCTGATGGGCGGCGGCATCGCCTACGTCACCGCGGCCACGGGCGGGATCCCGGTGCGGATCAAGGACAAGGACGACCTCGGGGTCGGCCGTGGCCTCGCCTACGTGCGCAACATCCTCGACGAGCGGCGGGACCGGAAGAGCATCACGCGCTTCGACCACGAGCAGTTGCTCTCCCGCGTCACCGGGACGGTGGATTACAGCGGGCTGAAGAACGCCGACGTGGTGATCGAGGCGGTGTTCGAGGATCTGGCCCTGAAGCACCGGGTGATCCACGAGGTGGAGGCGGCGACGAGACCGGACTGCATCCTCGCCTCGAACACGTCGACGATCCCGATCGGCCGGCTCGCCGAGGCCTCGCGACATCCGGAGACCGTGGTGGGGATGCACTACTTCTCCCCGGTCCACAAGATGCCGCTCCTCGAGGTGATCGTCGCCCCGAAGACCGCGCCGTGGGTGGTGGCCACCGCCGTGGCCCTCGGCAAGAAGCAGGGGAAGACGGTGATCGTCGTCCGCGACGGCCCGGGCTTCTACACCTCGCGGATCCTCGCGCCGTACGTGAACGAGGCGGCCTGGCTCCTGGCAGAGGGCGGCGACATCGCCCGGATCGACGAGGCGATGGTGGAGTTCGGCTTCCCGGTGGGGCCGCTCCAGCTGCTCGACGAGGTGGGCATCGACGTGGCCCACAAGGCCTCGAAGACGATGCTCGAGGCGTTCGGCGACCGGATGATCGGCCCCGAGGCCCTGCAGCGGGTGATCGACGACGGCCGGCTGGGGCGGAAGAACCGCAAGGGCTTCTACACCTACGGCGCCAAGAAGAAGGCGGTCGACGAGACGATCTACGACCTCCTCCCCGGCGGCCGGAAACGCCGGGGCATCGCCCGCGAGGACGCGCAGCAGCGGCTCTCGCTCCAGATGTGCAACGAGGCCGCCCTCTGCCTGCAGGAGGGGATCCTCCGCAGCGCCCGGGACGGCGACATCGGGGCGATCTTCGGCCTCGGCTTCCCGCCGTTCCGCGGCGGACCGTTCCACTACATGGATTCGGTGGGCGCCGGGGAGATCGTGCGGCGGCTCCGGACCTTCGAGGATCGCCTCGGCAAGCGCTTCAAGCCGGCGCAGCTCCTCGTCGACATGGCGCAGAAGGGCGAGTCGTTCTACAAGTAGGAGGTCGGTTGGCTCCCGCGGTCCGGTCCCCCGGGCCGCGGGAGGGTACGCGGGGGCCACGCGAGGCCGCCGAACCACTCCGGGCGAGACCCCGCCACCCGGGCCGAGGCGACGATGGGCTCGATGAGCACGGGAG
>JAEZJH010000348.1 GCA_023436385.1 Pseudomonadota bacterium | reverse complement strand
TTGCCGAAGATCTTCGGGACCTGGGCCTTGACGATCCCGGGGCCGTTGTCGGCCACCGCCACCACGAACCGGTCGGCGGCGCCGGGGACCTCGCGGATCTCGATGGTCAGGTCGGGGAGGATCCCGGCCTCCTCGCAGGCGTCGAGGGAGTTGTCGACCGCCTCCTTCACCGTGGTAAGGAGGGCCTTGGTCGGCGAGTCGAAGCCGAGGAGGTGCCGGTTCTTGGAGAAGAACTCGGAGACCGAGATCTCCCGCTGGCGCTTGGCCATCTGCTCGGCGGTCGCCCGCCGCTTCGGCTCCGGCCGGCCGCCCGCCTGCTCCTCGACCCCGGCCGCGTCCGGCTCGTCGCCCTGGTGCTCCACTACCGGCGCTCCGGCCGCCTCCTCCCGGACGTCGTCGACCTCCTCGAGGCCGGGGAGCAGCTCGAGCTGTGCGCCGGGGGTCTTCGACCGCGCCCGGCGGGCCGTGCCTGCCTTGCCCTTCGCCATCTGGCCTCCTGATCCTCCGTGCAGTTCGAAGCTCTCCGCGATATCACCAGCCCGCGCGGAGCCGCAAGGAATCGGCTGTTGGAAACGGTTGGGCCGGGACGAATCGTCCCCCCGGGAATCCCGGACAATACGGGATCGAATGAACCGGTTCGCGGGTTCCCACGTAGGAGGCCGTCAGGTTGCACGGACGGTGGCGGACCTCCCGGACGTGGTTACAAAGGTGTCACGGCGCCGGTCCCTTCCCCGGACGGCCGGGCCGAACCAACGGAGTGACGAAGAACGATGGCCTTCGAAGCGAGTGAAACCCGTAGCTTTCCCACCCGCCCCAGGGGCGCGAGCAAGGGCTTCGCCAACTGGCTGAAGACCGGCGTCCTGCTCGCCGCCCTGACCGCGCTGATCATCGTCATCGGCGGGATGATCGGCGGCTCCACCGGCGTGATCATCGCCGGCGGCTTCGCCATCGTCTCCAACTTCGTCGCCTACTGGTTCAGCGACAAGATCGCCCTCAAGGTCCACGGCGCCCGGGAGGCCTCCCGGGAGCAGATGCCCTGGTACTTCGACACGGTCGAGCGGCTCACCCGCAAGGCCGGGCTGCCCATGCCCCGGCTCTACGTGATCCCCAGCCCCACCCCCAACGCCTTCGCCACCGGCCGCGACCCGGCCCACGCGGCGGTGGCGGTGACCACCGGGATCGTGCAGCTCCTCGACAAGCGCGAGCTCGAGGGGGTGATCGCCCACGAGCTGGCCCACGTGCGGAACCGCGACACGCTGATCGCCACCGTGGCCGCGTCGATCGCCGGCGCCATCTCCGGCATCGCCAACATGCTGCAGTGGATGGCGATCTTCGGCGGGATGCGGAACGACGACGACGACGAGGGCGGCGGCGGGATCATCGGGATGCTCGCCCTGATCATCCTCGCGCCGCTCGCCGCCACGGTGCTGCAGCTCGCCATCTCCCGGTCCCGGGAGTACGGCGCCGACGCCTTCGGCGGCGAGCTCTGCGGCGATCCGCACGCCCTCGCCGACGCGCTCGAGAAGCTCGAGTACGGCAACCGGGTGATCCCCAACGACGCCCACCCGCAGACCGCGTCGCTGTTCATCGTCAACCCGCTCTCCGGGCGGGCGCTGATGTCGCTCTTCTCGACCCACCCGCCGATCGAGGAGCGGGTGCGCCGGCTGCGGGCGATGTCGCGGTACTGACAGCGCGACACCGACGGCACCGACGGGCCGGCTTCGCGGGAAGCCGGCCCGTGTCGTTCCTGCCCACCGGCAGCACTCCCGCTTGCAAAACGACCGGCCGAGCCCCAACACTGCTCCCTCCCTCCGTGGCGAAGGAGCCCAACGAATGGCCACCGCTCGGGCCGGGATGCCGGCCCTTCGCGCCCGTGCGACGATCTCCTTTGGTTGGACCGTCGCGGCGGCGCTCTCGCTCTTGCCGGCCGTCGCCGTCGCCCAGTCGACCCGGGCGATCGGCCCCTCCGCCACCCTGGGCCTCGACCTCCCCGCCGTCACCGGCGCCGCCGCCGACGAGGCCTGGGCGATCGGGGTCAACCCCGCGGCCCTGGCCTTCCTCCCCGCCCTCGAACTGGCCTACCTCCACGAGGCGCCCCCCGGCGGCGCCGGCCGCGAGGGCGACGGCCTCTACTTCGGGCTGCCGCTGGGCCCCCTCGCCCTCGGCCTCTCCGGCGAGTGGCTGGGCCGGTCGGACGCGCTCCCGGGAGCCGGCACCCGGGCGGATCGCCGCTTCAGCTGGGCGCTGGCGGCCGGCTCCCGGTCCGCCTCCCTCGGCGTCGCCTTCCACCACCACGCCTCCGACGATCCGACCCGCGACGACCTCTTCTCCTGGGACCTGGGCGCGATCTCCCGGCCGACCCGGTGGTTGAGCCTGGGCGTCGCCGCCCGCGACCTCAACACGCCCGAGGCCGGCGGCCAGGAACTCCCGGTCCGCTGGCTCCTCTCCGCGGGACTCCGGCCCCTGGGCGAGTGGCTCACCGTGGGCCTGGAGGCGGAGCTGTTCGAGCGGCGCGACGAGACGCGGGCGCTCCTCGGCTCCGCGGCGCGCGTCGAGCTGATCCCCGGCCTCGCCCTCCTCGGGCAGTTCGCGCTCGATCCGGAGGACACCGGCGTCCGCGCCGGCGGCCTGGGCCTCGCCCTCGACTTCGATCATGCCGGCGCCTTCGGGATGGCCACCGCCCGCGGCGAGGAGGTGGGCGCCCTCGCCGGTGCGCGCCTCTCCGCCGCCGACCGGCACGGCCTCGACCAGGGCGGCAAGGCCACGGTGGCGGTGATCGACCTCGGGAAGGCGATGGAGCCGCCCTCCGGGATCGCCCTCTTCGCCCCCGAGCCCCGGGTCCGCCTCGTCGACGTCGTGGAGGGGCTCCGGGCCCTGGCCCGGGACGACGAGATCGACGCGGTGGCCCTGAAGATCGGCGGGCTCCCCGAGGTCGGCTTCGGCAAGGCGGCGATGCTGCGGCAGGCGATCCTCGAGCTGCGGGCGGCGGGGAAGCCGGTGCTGGTGCACCTCTCCGGCGCCGGCGACGTGGAGTACTACGTCGCCTCGGCCGCCGACCGGATCGTCGCCGACAAGGAGGCGGCGCTCTTCGTCAACGGCCTCGTCGCCCGGGCGATCTTCTTCGGCGACACCCTGGCAAAGATTGGCGTCTCCGTGGAGGCGGTGCGGGTCGGGACCTACAAGAACGCGCCGGACCAGTGGCTCCGGGGCGAGCCGACGGAGGCCCACGTCGAGGTGCTCAACTCCGTGCTCGACGACACCTTCCCCCGGTACGTCGCGGAGACGGCCGCGGCCCGGCGGATGGAGCCGGCGCGGTTCCGGGAAGCGCTGGCGGCCGGCGTCCTCGCGCCGGACGAGGCCCTGCGCCTGGGCCTCCTCGACGGCATCGCCTACCCCACCCAGCTCCGCGAGGAAGCGGAGCGACTCCTGGGTCGCCGGGTCGAGACCCGCGACGTCTCCCCGCGCCCCGCGCCCTACCACGGCTGGGGCCGGCCGCCGGCGATCGCGGTGATCCCGGTGGAGGGGGTGATCGCCAAGGGCGAGGGCGGCGCGGGGCCCCTGGGCCTTCTGGAGATCGCGGGCTCCGACGCGATCGTCGCCGCGATCGAGCGGGCCTCCCGGGACGAGGGGATCCGGGCGATCCTGGTCTGGGTGGACAGCGGCGGCGGCGACGCCCAGGCCTCCGATCGGATCTGGCAGGCGCTCCTCGACGCCAGGGAGCGCAAACCGGTGGTGGCGGCGATGGGCGACGTCGCCGCCAGCGGCGGCTACTACGTCGCGGCGGGGGCCGAGCGGGTCTTCGCCGCCCCCTCGACGCTCACCGGCTCGATCGGGATCTTCGCGCTCAAGCCGTCGCTCGCCGGCCTCCTCGAGAAGCTGGAGGTGGGGCAGTACACCACGGTGCGGGGCGAGAACGCCGACCTCCTCGATCCCTCCCGGCCCTGGACGCCCGCCGAGCGGCAAGCGCTCCAGTCCTTCGTCGACACCTCCTACCGGCACTTCCTCGAGGCGGTCGCCCGCAGCCGCGGGCTCGCGGTGGAGGCGGTGGACGCCGTGGCCCAGGGGCGGGTCTGGACCGGGGCGCAGGCCCACGAGCGAGGCCTCGTCGACGAGCTGACCGGATTCGATGGGGCGGTGGCCTGGGCCCGGAAGCGGGCGGGGCTCGCGCCCGACGACCCGGTCGAATTCCGGGTGCTCGCGCCGACGATCGGGCTCCTCTCGGTGGGCGGCTCCGCCGCGTCGGTGAGCGTCGGGGCTGCCGGCGCCCGGCTGCCCGAGCCGCTTCGCGAGGCCCTGCGCGACCGCGTCCCGCCGGCGCTCCTCGCCCCCGGCCCGTCCGGGACCTGGGCCCTCGGCGAATACGCGGTGGAGGTGCGATGATCTCGCCGCCACCGGGAAGAAGGTGGCGAGAAGGTTGTTTCAACCGGCGGAGCGTGTTACAAGGCCGCATCGGTCGTGACGCGAGGGGGGTCTTGCGCGCGGCCGGCGGAACGTGGGCACCGTTTGCGGCCGCGAATCGGGCGGCGCGGCGGTGGTGACGACGGCAGCAGCCTCGCGGGTCGAAACTCCTCCCAGCGGTTTCCAGGAAAGGTCGGGACGCGCGCCTACCTCCGGTGGCGACGCACCCTCCTTCCCGGGCGGAGCGGCCACCGGCGCGGCCCATGCCGGCGAGTGGAACACCGAGATGGGCGCGGGGCCGGCGGGACCGGCCGCGGAATGGCGTTCACGTACGCGTCAACGGACCCGGGCGACACCCCGGGCCGGGTCGGGCATCCGCTTGTCGGGGCCCGAACGAGCACCTAGCTTAGAAATGGCGCACAGGGTTTCCCATCCCGTCCACGCGTCCGCGACCCGCCGGGCCGTCGACGCCCCCGTGCCGACCGAAGACGGGCCGAGCGGGCCCGGGAAGGCCGGCCGATCGTTCGTTTTCTCCCGGGTCGCCCGGCTCTTCCGGAGCGAGACCCCGGGGATGGCAGCCGCCGGTAGGCGTTCGCCGCCCGGCCGGAACGTTTCGACAGGACTCGCAGGACCGAGACCTCGCGCGGCGCCCGTGCGCCGCACCCTCGACGCAAAGGCCGGCGGTGTGCCCGACGCATCGCCCTTGCGGAGCAACCGTAACAGCATGACAGCACCGGAAGTGAGTTCGATGGATACGAACCAGAACGGCGGACAGGCGGTCGCGGAGTCGACTCCGGTTGCCGCGGACCCCCGCCCCGAGACCGCCGTTTCGGCGTCGCCCGCCTCCGGCGGCCAGGCGCCCCAGGGCCAGCCGGGTCAGCCCGGCACCGGCAAGCGCCGTCGCCGCC
>JAEZJH010000308.1 GCA_023436385.1 Pseudomonadota bacterium | reverse complement strand
ACGATGTCTCCCTGGAGCCGGTTGGTGTCCTGGTACTCGTCGACCAGCACGCAGCGGAACCGCTCCTGGAGCTGGGCCCGCACCTCCGGCCGCTCCGCGAGGAGCAGCTTCAGGTGGAGGAGCAGGTCGTCGAAGTCCATCACGTTGAGATCGAGCTTCCGCTCCACGTAACGGGCGGCGACCCGGAGGATCTCCTCGGCCAGCGACCCGAACTGCGGCCGCCGCTCGATCACCACGTCCACCAACGGCCGCTGGGTGTTCACCGCGGTGGAGTAAAGATCCACCACCACGTCGCTCTTCGGGAACCGCTTCTGCCCCACCGCGTAGCCCAGCTCCGCGGTGCAGGCCGCCACCAGCTCGGCCTGGTCCTCCCGGTCGAGGACGCCGAAGTTCGGCTCGAAGCCCAGGAGCCCGGCGTGCTCCCGGAGGATCCGGTGCCCGACGTGATGGAAGGTGCCGCCGACGATCCGCCGGGGATCGATCGACCCCAGCGACGAGACCAGCTCGGTGGCCCGGCCGAGCATCTCCCGGGCGGCCTTGTTGGTGAAGGTGAGGAGGAGCACCGCCTCCGGCGGGATCCCGCTCTCGAGCATCCGCACCAGGCGATAGACCAGGGTGCGGGTCTTCCCCGACCCGGCGCCGGCGATCACCAAGAGCGGCCCGGGCGGCGCCTCCACCACCGCGAGCTGCTCCGCGTTGAGGGCGGTGTCGTAGGGGATGCGGTAGGTCGGGGCCGAGCCGGCGCCCTTCAACTCGTAACGGCGGGTGGTCATGGAGGGCGGATCCGGACGCTGAACAGACGTAGAGGCACGATAGCGCCCGGGCCGCCGCCCGGTCAATCCTGGGACTTGCGCGGGGCCACTTGCGCCCGCCCATGCGATCGAAAACGGGCGTTCGCCGGCTTCAGGCCGCGGCCTCGGCGAACCGGCCGATCGCCGCGAGCAGCTCGTCGAGGGACGGGGGCTTCCGGAGCGAACCGGCGGCGCCGAGCACCGCCTCCGCCTCCTCGAGCCGGGAGTCGGCGGAGAGGAGCACCACCGGAATCCGCGCCAGCGCCGGCACCTCGAGGAGCCGCCGGCGCACCTCCCAGCCGCTCATCCCCGGCATCCGCAGGTCGAGGAGGATCAGAGCCGGCAGCGGCTCCCGGCCGAGTCGCTCCAGGGCCTCCTCGCCGTCGCGGGCGGTGGCCACGCGGTAGCCCTCGTCCTCGAGGACCTCGGCGAGCGCCTCGCGTATGTAGGGGTCGTCGTCGACGACCAGCACCGCGCCTGTCACCAAGGTCACCTCGGCAAGGACACCGTGAAGGTGGACCCGAGCCCCGGTTCGCTCTCCAGGGCCAGGGCGCCGCCTTGGCCCTGGACGATGCGCCGCGACTGCCACAGCCCGAGCCCGAGGCCGCCGTACTCGCGGCTCGAGACGGCCCGCTCGAAACGCTCGAAGATCCGATCCCGGTCCGCGGGGGCGATCCCGATGCCCCGGTCACGAACCACCAGCCGGGCTCGGCCCGGCTCCGCCCGCACCCGGACCTCGATCGGCTCCCCGGCCCCGAAGCGGATCGCGTTGGAGAGCAGGTGCCCGATCACCTCGTCGATCCGCCGCCGGTCCCAGGGCCCCGGTACCGCTTCGGGCGCGTCGAGGATCAGCCGTGAACCGGATTCCCGGAGCGGCGTCTCCAGCCGCCCCACCACGTCCCGCACCACCTCGACCAGATCCACCGGCGCCGCCCCGCCCTGTCCCCCGGCCCACGCCGGGACCGCAGAGGCCCGCGGCACCTCGAGCCCCTCCACCAGCCGCTCCAGCCGATCGAGGCCCTCGTGGAGCCGCTCCACGGCCTGCCCCAGCCGCCGGGCGTCGGCGCCCCGCTCGATCGCCCGGGCCAGGGCGTCGACCTGGATCCGGAGGGGCGTCAGCGGCGTCCGGAGTTCGTGGGCGGCGTTGTCGAGGAGCTCGTCCCGGGCCCGCTCCGCCCGGCGCAGCTCCTCGGCCATCCAGGCGTTGGTGATCGACGCCGCCGCGGTCCCGGCCAGCGCCTCGAGGAGCCGCAGCTCCTCCGGCCCCGGCCGGTGGCGCTTCGCCCAGTACGCGCCCAGCGCGCCGAAGGGGAAATCCCGGCCCAGCGGGAGGATCGCCAGGCTGCGCACGAAGGTGGGGCCGTAGACCTCCCGTGGCGCCCGGGGGTCGGTGAGGACGTCCTCGATCACCACCGTCTCGCCGTTGAGGATGGCGTAGCCGGAGTTGCAGCCGGCCGCCGGGAAGCGCTGGCCCTTCCACAGCGGCGCCACCGCGTCCTCGTCCTCGTAGCGGACGTGGTCGCCCTCCCGGAGGATGAAGGTGACGCCGTCCGCGCCGGTCAGCTCCCGCGCCGCCTGGCCGAGGAGCCGGGCGACGCCGCCCGGGTCCCGGAGACGGGACAGCTCGAGGATCGCCTCGGGCAGCCGCTCCAGGCCGGCGTGATCCCCCGGGAAGAGGGAGCTGATGGATCCCTTGCGCATCCTCGGTTGCTCCTGAAGGCATGTATCCGCTGCCTGCCCCCGGGCCGCAACTCCGGTCCTGCTGGAAACGCCGCATTTGACCGTTAGTTGTCTGGCCCCGGCCGCCGCTTCGCCCGGCAGCCGACACACGCCTCGCGCATGTGTCGCCCACCGGGCGATCGGCGGGACTTGCTCCCGAGCGCGGCGACCTGTATCGGAGGCGGGAGCCCCGGAGGCGACGTGCGCGAACAGGCCCTTCCCGAACTCCTGGCCCGCCGATGGCGGGACTCCCTCGAACCCGGCGAGCGGTTCGTCGCCTTCCGCGGCGTCGAGGACGAGCTCGCGGTGGCGCGGTTCGCCCTGGTCACCGCCGACGGGACCAAGCACCACGAGTTCGAGGTGGCGACCTCGCTGCGCGGCGGGGATCCCGACGACCGCCTCGACCTGGTGACCGATGCCTGCGACCTCGCCCTGGGCGCCTGGCTCGAGGAGGGCCGGCCGCGCCTCGAGGGCATCCCCGAGCAGCGCGAGTTCGAGGGGGTCGAGGTGCGGCTGACGACCACCACCCGGAACCCCGGGCTGGAGGCGGAAGCCGAGCGGCTGCTCCGCGAGAGAGAGCCGAGCTGATCGCGGCGCGCCTCGCCTCGAACGACGGCTCCGGGGACCCGCGAAGGCGGCGGTCGAGCCCGGGGGCTCGTGGCCACAAGAGCCCTTTCGCTCGCCCCGTACCCTACCCGGGCCGCCGGGAGGGGACCCTTCCGCACCCCGGGGGCCGGCAGGAAGGGCTTGCCTCCCCGATCCGAATGGGTATGGTCGGGCGGGTGAGCCTTCCGCGCGTCTCCCGGGCCGCTGCCCTCCTGCCGATCGGCCTCGCCCTCGCCGGCGTGCTGACCGGCTGTGCCAGCACCCTCCCGGGTCCGGGCCCCGGGAGCCTGCGGATGTACCGGCTCCCGCTCCTCGAGCGGCCCCCGGCCCTCCTCACCCCGCCCGCCCGGCGGGAGCCGCTGGAGTCGCTCGAGTACGCGCCGGCCCACTTCGATCCCACCGACCGCCGGCTCTCCGCCGCGGAGGGCGCGGCGATCGCCGCCACCGCCGCCTCCCTGATCGGCACCCGCGAGGGCCGCGACTGCTCGGGCTTCGTGACCGCCGTCTACCGGCGTCACGGGATCGACCTCCGGTCCGCGGGCGGCCTCCGCGGCGACAACGGCGTCCGCATTCTCTGGCGCTTCGCCGACGCCCGGGGCGCGCTCCACCGCCGGGAGGTGCCCGACCCCGGGGACCTGGTCTTCTTCGACGACACCCACGACCGGAACCGGGACGGCCGCCTCGACGATCCCCTCACCCACATCGGCATCGTCGAGCGGGTCGAGGGAGACCGGATCTTCTTCGTGCACCTGGGCTCCCGCGGAGTGGTCCGGAGCGTGATGAGCCTCGCCGAGCCGACGGTTCGGAGCCGTGACGGCGAGCCGCTCAACGACTACATCCGCTTCGGTCGCCGGACTCCGGGCGATCGCCTGGCCGGCGCCTTGTTCGCGGGGTTCGCCAAGCTGGCCGGCAAGTAGAGGTATCTTCCGGCCGTGCCTGCCTCCCTCCAGCTTCCCTTCGCCCTCGTCTGCGACTTCGACGGGACCATCACCACCCGCGACCTGGGCGATCAGCTCGGCCGCCGCTTCGCCACCCCCGAGGACTGGGCCGCCGTCGAGGCGCGCTACCGCGCCGGCGGCCAGACCCTGCGGGAGATCCTCCGGTCGATGTTCGCGCCGATCCGCGCCAGCCGCGCCGAGCTGGCCGCCGCGGCCCTGGAGTGCGCGGTGATCCGGGACGGCTTCGTCGAGCTGGTGGGGGACTGCGTCTTCCGCCGGGTGCCGTTCGTCCTCGCCTCGGGCGGCCTCGACCTCTACATCGACCCGGTCTTGCGGAGCGTCCTCCCGCCGGATCACGACGCCTACGTCGAGCGCCGCTGCAACCTGGGCAGCCCGGCCACGGCCGGTCTCGACGTGGTCTTCCCCCTCGACGGCCAGGGCTGCGGCACCTGCGGCTCCTGCAAGCGCGTGGTGGTCGAGGAGCTGAAGGCCCGGGGCGCCGGCACGGTGATCGCCGTCGGCGACGGCTTCTCCGATCGGTGCCTCCTGGGGAGCGCCGACGTGCTCTTCGCCCGCGGGCACCTCATGGAGATGGCCCGTCGCGAGGGCGTCGAGGCGCTGCCGTGGGAGGACTTCCACGACGTGCGCCGCTGGCTGGCGGAGCGGCTCTGACCACCTTGGATTCCCGGCTCCGGTCGCCGGGGCGCTCTCACTCGCCGCGATAGGCGATCTTCCCGCCCACCAGCACGAGCCGCGTCGGCGCCCCGAGGAGCGCCTCCGGCGGATCGAGGAGCGGGTCGACGGGAAGCACGGTGAGATCCGCCCGGAACCCCGGGGCGATCCGGCCGGTCTCGGCCTCGGCGAACGAGGCGAAGGCGGGCCCGGCCGTGAAGCCCCGGAGCGCCTCCTCCGGCGCGAGCCGCTGCTCGGGACGGAAGCCGCCGGCCGGGAGGCCCCGCCGATCGCGCCGGGTGATGGCGGCGTGGAGGCCCTCCCGCGGATCCGGGCTCTCGATCGGAAAGTCGCTCCCCAGGGCCAGCGGTGCGCCGGCGGCGAGGAGCGAGCGCCAGGCGTAGGCGCCGGCGAGGCGCTCGGGTCCCAGGTGTCCCTCGACCCACGGGGCGTCGGAGGTGGCGTGGGTCGGCTGCATCGAGGCGATCGCGCCCGCCCGCGCCACCCGCCCGAGGTCGCCGGGCCGGAGGATCTGCGCGTGCTCGAGCCGGGGCCGGGCCGAGGGCGGCACGCCGACGGCGGCGAGGCCGTCGAGGGCGACCGCGTTGGCCCGGTCGCCGATGGCGTGCACCGCCACCTGGAAGCCGGCCCGATCGATCCGTGCGGCCAGCTCCCGGAAGCGCTCCGGCGAGAGGAGATCGAGGCCGCGGTTGCCGGGATCGTCCCGGTAGGGCTCGAAGAGCGCAGCGCCGCGGCTCCCCAGGGCGCCGTCGAGGTAGAGCTTCACCGCCCGGATCGCCAGCCGGTCGCCGCGGTGAGGGCCACGGGCGAGCCACTCGTCGAGCGTCGCCGGGTCGGCGCCCTCGACCATCGCGTAGACCCGGATCGGCAGCCGCCCCTCCTCGTCGAGGCGCCGGAGAAGCGCGAGGTCCGAGGCCCTAACGCCGCAGTCGTGGACGCCGGTGAGGCCCAGGGAGGCGCAGCGCTCGAGGGCGGCGAGGTACCAGCCGGCCCGTTCCTGGTCGGACGCCGGCGGGATCCGGGAGGTGACCAGGGCGGTGGCGGAATCGACGAGGACGCCGGTCGGCTCGCCGGCGGCGTCCCGGACGATCCGGCCGCCCGGCGGATCCGGCGTCTCCCGGGTGATCCCGGCGAGCGCCAGGGCCCGGTCGTTGGCGAGGCCGGCGTGGCCGTCGATCCGCGAGAGCCACACCGGCCGCTCCGGCACCGCCCGGGAGAGCGCGGCGCGGGTGGGGAACGCCCCGCCCGGCCAGCGGGTCTGATCCCAGCCGTGGCCCCCGAGCCAGCCCTCCCGCC
>JAEZJH010000290.1 GCA_023436385.1 Pseudomonadota bacterium | reverse complement strand
GGCGGCGCGGCACACCCACGCCCACACAACCACGCCCCGGCCGGGCCCGGAGATCGATGGGCCGGCCGGGGCGAGCGGACGTCGCGAGCCGGTCAGGCGGTCGCTTCCCGCGCCGGCGGTCGCGGGGTGCGGCGCCGCCGGAGGCCGAGGAGCGCGACGCCCAGGGCCAGGAGGGAGACGCCGCCGCCCCCGACGCCGTTGCAGGCGCAGCCGCTGTCGCCCGCGGAGATCGCGTCGTCGCCGACGTCGAGGCCTCCGTGGCCACCGTCCCCGCCGTGGCCACCCGAACCGCCGTGGCCACCCGAACCGCCGTGGCCGGCGCCGCCCTCGAGGCCACCGACCACCTCGAGGTTGAGATCGAAGCTGAGGTCGTTGGAGGTGGGGCCGAGCTGCTTCACCATCACCGCCACCACGTTGTCTCCCGGCTCGAACACCTCCGGGGGGATGGTCTCGGAGGCGACCAGGTTCTCCGCGGTGGCGGAGGCGTAAACCCCGTGGTCGGTACCGCGATCGAGGTGCCGCTGGGAGACCAGGTTGCCGTTGATCCAGACGCCGTAGCCGTCGTCGAAGTCGATCTTCAGGGTAGAGGCGATCGGCCGATCGGGGAGCGAGATGGTCCGGCGGAAGTAGACGCTGGTCTGCGCCGGGGTGGTCATCTGCAGCACGGTGGCCTCGTCGCCGTCGCCGTAGCCCAGCTCGCCGGCGCCCTCCTTCCAGCCGGAGTCGTCGTAGCCGAGCGAGAACCACTCCGGTCCCGGATCCTGGCCGTCGTCGCGGTAGCGCCAGACGCTGCCGTAGGGAATGCCCTCCCAGAGCACGCCGATCGAGAAGGTCCCGTCGCTCTGATCGAGGATCTCCTCCGAACCGGTCAACCGCACCCGGATCCGGCCCGTGCTGGTGAGGAGTTCGGGGACCATCCACTCGTGGTGCGGCGGGTCGGCGGGGAGGTTGGAGGCGATCGGGGTCCAGGAGGCGCCGTCGTCCGGGGAGAACTCCAGGTCGACGGAGGTGACGTTGCCGGTGAGCCCCCAGGCGACGTGGGCGTGGCTGCCGGGCGAGAGCAGGTCGCCGCCGTTGGGCTGGACCACCGTCACCGTGTCGGGCACCGGGCCGGCCGGGCCGCCGATCTGGAGGAACTTGCCCACCGAAGGGACCCCGTTGGCGTCGAGGAGGAAGAGCATGTAGTAGCCCGGCGGCGCGAGGTTCGCGTTCTCCGGGGCGGTGATGCGGAGCCCGGCGGCGGTGGGGGTGAAGGCGAGCTCGAGGAACCGGGCGCTCTGGTCGAAGGCGTGGGTCATCGCGCCCGGGGCGAGGAGCGTCACCCGGGTGATCGCCGCCGGATTCGGCGTGACCACCTCGAAGACGCCGCCCCAACCGGCCCGCTCCGGGATCGAGGTGATCTCCGGCCGCGTTCCCTTGAAGAGATACGGCGGCGAGAAGGTCTGGCCGGTGTAGTCGCCGGAGCCCCGGCCGCCGCCCACCAGCACCCGGCCGTCGGGCATCAGCACCGCGGTGGAGTGGTAGCCTCGATACACGCTGTTCGAGGCCCAGCGGGTCCATGTCTCTGTTTTCGGATCCCACCGGACCGCCGCCAGGGCGGGGGCGCCGCGGTTGTTGAAGCCGCCGCCG
This sequence comes from Pseudomonadota bacterium, assembly GCA_023436385.1. Classification (GTDB taxonomy): domain Bacteria; phylum Myxococcota; class Myxococcia; order Myxococcales; family Vulgatibacteraceae; genus JAEZJH01. The sequence continues at coordinate 1,611 of JAEZJH010000290.1, read as the reverse complement.
GTGGAGCCGCCGGTGACCAGCACGCTGCCGTCCGGGAGCAGGGTGGTGTTGTGCTGCCGCCGTGGGACGTCGAGGCCCGTCACCAGCCGCCAGGTGGGGTTCGGGTCGTTGAGGTCGATCACCTCCGCCACGTCGGTGGGCGGATCGGCGCCGCCGACCACCAGGATCTTGCCGCGCTCGTACATCACCGCGCCGCCGTAGGTCCGCTTCCCCACCGAGAGGGACATCGTTCCCGGCTCGATCGAGCCGGTCCCCGTCGGGTCCAGCCAGTACGACTGGGCCGCCGGCGTGGCCACGAAGACCTTGCCGTTCGGCGCCGTGAACTGCCGGGGGTAGTAGTCGATCTCGAAGTTGGCACCGGTGAGCCTCCGCCAGGTCCCGGTGGACGGCTGCCAGACCTCGGGGATCGGGTTGTTCTCGCCGGAGTCGGTCATCTCCCCGGAGACCACCACGATCTCGCCGCTGGGCAGGGTGGTGTTGGTCGGGTACCAGCGGCCGGCCCACATGTCCGGGGTCCGGGTCCAGGTGCTGGTGAACGGGTCGAAGAGGATCCCGTGGGGGAAGCCGACGTGGGAGTCGACGTGCCCGCCGGCGACCAGGAGCTTTCCATCGGGCAGGAAGGAGTGGCCACCGCAGAAGATGTTGTAGCCCGCCTTGCCGATCGGCGTGAGCTGGTCGGTGGCGGGATCGTAGAGGTGGGGCATGTCCCCATTCTCGAACTCGCCGAAGAGGAGGAGCTGGCCGGTCGGCAGGACGCTGGAGTGGGTCGCCGAGATCGGCCAGCGCTTGGCTTCGGTCCACGCCCCCACCTGGGCATCTGCCCGGGCCAGGCCCGCCGCCAGAACCAGCGTGGCCGCCGCCGCGATCCGGACGGGCCGGCCTCGCGACCGAACACGTCTCCATGTCATCATCATGGTCTCCCCCGGAAACGGGTGGCGTCGGGAGGAGCGCAGGGGCCGCCTTGACCCCCCGAACCGTTCACGCCCTTCCCGGCGAGCAACTTGTGCCCGTAGGCGGGCGCTGGTAAGGGCCGCGAGGGGGCGGGAAGACCCCTTCCTCGATCTGGAAAACCTAGAGCCTACAGGCAGTTGCGTAAGGTTGCGGCTATTTCGGGGACACGCCGGCGTGCGCGGGCGCGCGCCGACGTGTCCCCCGGGGTAGCGCCGTTACGGCCCCAGTTCGAGGCGCATGTCGAAGGTGAGGTCGGGCGAGGAGCGCCCGTTGTTCTTCACCACCACGGCGATCACGTTCGTGCCGACCCGGAACGCACTGGCCGGGATCGTCGCCTCTTGGAGAAGGTTCTCCGCGGAGGCGGTGGCGTAGGTGCCGTGGGCCAGGCCCTTGTCGACGTTGGCCGTGTAGACGAGCTGCCCGTTCACGTAGACCCCGATCCCGTCGTCGAACTTCACCGCCAGGCGGGCGGTGGAAGGGGCCCTGGAGAGGGTGAGGGTCCGGCGGAAGTAGACGGCGGACTGGGCGGGGTCGGTCCGGGTGAGGAGCGTGGTCTCGTCTCCGTCGCCGTAGCCCAGCTCGCCGGCGCCGGAGGGCCAGCCCGCGTCGTTGAAGTCGGGGGTGATCCAGGAGGGGCCGGGATCGACCATGGTGTCGAGG
>JAEZJH010000395.1 GCA_023436385.1 Pseudomonadota bacterium | reverse complement strand
GCCGGAGACGGCGCGAGTATCGAGCGGCCTTCCGGCCGCTCAATACTCGAACCCCGAGCCGCCGATGTACTCGCGAAGGATCGACGTCGGCGGGACGTGGTCCGGGTAGATCGCCACGTAGCGATCGACCATCCGCCGGAGCCGGTACGCCGTGACGTGGGCCGGGTGATCCTGCGGGACCTCGAGCAGATACCGCTCCGCGTAGACCTTGAGCACGGAGAGCTCGTAGACCAGCGAGGTGTCGAAGACCGCGTCGGCGAGTCCCTCGTACGGGAAGATGTGGGTCCGCTCGCCCTTCCGCACCGACGGCCAGCGGAGGATGGTGGCGGCGGCGTTGTGGCCGCGGGAGTGACGGTCGCGGACGATGCGCCGGAGCAGCCGCAGGTCGGCGGTGCTCACCCGGGAGAGCCGGTCGAAGGGCAGGGTGGTCATCGGCTGGATGAAGATCCGGAAGATCTCCTCCGGCGGGATCGCGTCCCCGAGGAGCCGCGGGTTCAGCCCGTGGATCCCCTCGAGCATCAGCACGTCGCCGGGCTCGAGGGCGATCTCCGGACCGCCCTCGGGGAAGCTCTTCCCCAGGCGGAAGTCGTAGCGGGCGGTCTTCACCCGCTCGCCGGCGGCCAGCCGCCGCAGGTGATCATGGAGGAGCCCCAGGTCGATCGCCTCGAGCGCCTCGAAGTCGTACTCGCCCTTCTCGTCGCGGACCGTCTTCTCGCGGTCGACGTAGTAGTCGTCGAGGGAGAGCGACACCGGGTTCAGCCCGTCGATGAGGAGCTGCACGGTGAGCCGCTTGATGAAGGTGGTCTTCCCCGAGGACGAGGGGCCGGCGATGGTGATCACCCGGATCCGGTCGCCCCGCTCGCGGATCCGGTCGGCGATCTGGCCGATCTGCTTCTCGTGGAAGCCCTCGGAGACGCGGATCAGGTTGGTCACCTGTCCGCTCACGCAGAGATCGTTGAACGAGCCGACGCTCTGCACGCCCAGGGAGGAGAGCCACTTGTCGTGCTCCTTGGCCATCGGGCTCTTCCGGGCGATGCCCCCGCCCAGCGCGTCGAGGCCGGCGCCGCCGCGGACCGGCACCTCGCTCCCGTAGGTGAGGCGGAGGCCGTCGTCCCGGGCGTGGAGGCCGAAGCCGCGGATCTGGCCAGCGGAGGCGAGGAACGGCCCCTCCCCGAGGGCGTACAGCTCGCCGCAGGAGACCAGGGAGACCGTGGCGTCGCGCGAGGTCCGGAGGAGCCGGGCCGCGTCGCCCCAGCCCTCCTCGGCGAAGTGCGAGCACGCCTCCTCCAGCGTCCACAGCTCGGTGCGGATCGCGGCGTCGGCCCGGATCAGCTCCCGCATCCGGGCGAGGAGCCGCTCGATCATCTCGGGGAGCGGCGGCACCTCGCCGCCCAGCTCCACCCGATCGCCCGAGCCCATGGTCGGGCCCATGTGAACGCTGGTCCGCGGGTACTCCTGCCGCGCCGCCTCGAGGAGGAGGAGCTTCACCGAGCGCCGGTAGATCTCCTGGCCCTCCCAGTCGGCGGTGGTGAGGAGGCCGACCTCCGCGTCGGCGGTGATCGGGCAGGCCAGGGAGACCGCCTTGTTGTCGAGGAGGGCGGCCACCACCGGCTTGCCGTCCCGGTCGGCGGGGAGGATGTCGCGGAGCGGCCTGCCGGTGTTCACCCAGCGCTCGCGGCCGTCGATCCGCACCCGGATCTGGGTCCGACGGGGAAGGGTGCGCTCCTGGAGCGCCTGGCCGATCCGGTCGGCGATCCCGCCCAGCTCGGTGCCCAGCTCGCCCACCACCGCCTCGAGGAAGCGGAGGCCGAGGGCGGGATCCTCCGCCGCGAGGGCCCGGAACCGCTCGCGATCGAGGCGGGCCAGGTGGACCTCGGAGTGGGCCACGGCGGTGGCGTGGCGGATCCGGCCGGTGAGCCCCGCCTCGCCGAAGGATTCGCCGACCTTCATGGTGCGGAGGTGGACGTGCCGGCGGAGGAGCCGCACCGCGCCCTGGAGCACGAAGTACGCCGCGTCCCCGGGCTCGCCCTCCGTGAACACCACCGATCCCTCGTCGTGCCGTTCGGTCTCGAGGTGCAGCGCTAGCCGGTCCCGGGCCGGGGCGTCGAAGCCCTCGAGGAGCGGGCAGGCGGAGAGGAGGTCGGGGAGGGAGGGAGGATGGCCCATGGTGCTGCCTCGGAAGATGGCGAAGATCCGGTGGTCGCGGCATCCACCGCTCCGGCGGAGGTCCGGTTGTAGCGGCATCCATCGCCGGGGTCCACGAGGGAAACCTCGTGCCGATCTTCTGGATCGAGCGGAGGACGGATGGGCCTGCGCGGGATCGTCAACGGACTGACCCTGGTGATGGGCACGCTGGCCCTCGCCACCGGGGTGGCGTTGGCGGTGGCCATCGCGCTCACTCGCGGGGCGACCGCGCGCCTCGCCGACGCCACCACCGGATTGCAGGCCGCGCAGGAGGTCGAGTCCAACCTCCTCGTCTACAACCTGCGCTCCTACCTCTGGCTCTCCACCGGGAATCCCGAACACCGCGTGGTCCGGGACCAGGCGGCGGCGCGGCTCGACGAGTCGCTCGAGGTGGCGCGGCAGCACGTGACGGGGGAGGAGGAACGTCGGGTCCTCGAGGAGGTGCAGGCGACCGTTCGCGCCCACTACGACCGCTGGGCGGCGGCCGAGTCGGCCGGCGGTCCGGCGCTCCACGGTTTCGCGCGGGCGGGCGAGGCGGTGGAACCGGTCTACCGCGTGGCCGACCAGTTGATCGCCGTGAACGTCCAACAGGCCCGGGCGGCGCTCGAGGAATCGCGGCGGCTGGGCACCATCGTCGAGGTGGCCGCGGTCGTTCTTGCCCTCGCCATGGCCGGCCTGGCGGCGTCGACGGCGATCTTGGTGCGGCGCTGGCTCTACCGGCCCCTCCTCGCCATCCGCGAGGCGATCCACCGCTACGCCGCGGGCGACCGGAGCACCCGGGCCGGGACCCGGGCGCCCCGGGAGTTGGCCGACGTGGCCCGGGACTTCAACCAACTGGCCGAACGGCTGGAACGGGAGCGGAAGGACCGGACGGCGTTCGTCGGAGCGGTGGCCCACGATCTCAGGAACCCCCTCGCCGCCCTGAAGGTCGCCGCCTCCCTCCGCGTCCGGCCGGGGGACGACGCGGCCCGGGAGCGGCGGATCTCGCTGGTCCGGCGGCAGATCGATCGGATGGAGCGAATGCTCGGCGACTTCCTCGACCTCTCCCGGCTCGAGGCCGGAAAGCTCGACCTCCGGCTCGAGCCGGTGGACGTGGCGGGGGTGGCGCGCAACGTCGCCGACCTGTTCGCGGCCACCTCGGATCGGCACCAGGTGGTGGTCCACGCGCCGGAGCCGGTGGTGGCCCACGTCGACCGGGGTCGGGTCGAGCAGGTGCTCGACAACCTGATCTCGAACGCGATCAAGTACTCGCCCGACGGCGGCCAGGTCGAGGTCCGGGTGGGCCTGCGAGCCAGGGCGGCGGTCCTCGAGGTGCGGGACCGGGGGATCGGGATCGCTCCCGCCGATCGGGAGGTGATCTTCGAACCGTACCGCCGGCTCGAATCCGGGAGGGGCCAGCCGGGGATCGGCCTCGGCCTCGCCGTCACCCGGCGGCTGGTGGAGGGGCACGGCGGTCGGATCGAGGTGGAGAGCGAGCCGGGCCGGGGCTCGACCTTCCGGGTGGAGCTGCCGGCTGCCGGTTCCGCCTAGCCGCGGCGGCGGCTCCGGCGCCCGGAGAGGAACGAGGAGAGCCGGAGCTTCCGCACCAGCCGCCCCTGGAGCGCCGACCAGCTCATCGCCGTCCACCAGAGCGCCGTCGCGGTGAGCGCCCCGGCGATCGCGTAGACCAGGTTGGCCGGCATCCCCCAGATTTCCCAGTGGACCTGGGAGAGGGCGATGAAGGTGCCGACCACGGAGCCGCCGGCGAGGAGGCCGAGGAAGAGGGTGATCCCCAGGCTCCGGATCGCCCGGGTCAGCTCCGGCAGCTCCTCGCTCCGGGCGGCGACGGTGAACTTTCCCGTCTGCAGGTCGAGGAGGATCTGCGAGAGCTGCAGCGGCACGTCCTGGACGAAGGTGGAGATGCGGAGGAGGGAGCGCATCCCGCCGGTGCCGGCGAGGAGGGCGGCGGGATCGAAGCGGCCCTGGAGCAGCTCCTTCGCGTAGGGCAGGCCGACGGCCAGGGTGTCGAGGTCGGGATCGAGCTTGCGGATCACGCCCTCGGCGGTCATCGAGGCCTTGGCGAGGACCGCGTACTCCTTCGGCACGCGGATCTTGTAGCGGACCGCCAGGTCGAGGATGTCCCGGGCCACCGAGCGGGCCTGGACGTCCTTGATCCGGAGCCCCAGGTACCGGTCGAGGATCGCCTGGATGTCCTGGCGGAACGCGGCGAGATCGGTGCGCTGGTCGGGGAGGCCGATCCGGTAGATCAGCCGGGCCGCCGACTCCGCGGCCCGGAGCGCCACGGCGAGGACCAGGAGGACGATGTTCTCCCGCATCTGCGGGGTGAGCTCGCCGCAGAGGCCGAAGTCGAGGAAGCCGATCCGGCCGTCGGGCAGGACGAGGATGTTTCCCGGGTGCGGATCGCCGTGGAAGAAGCCGTCCTCGAAGAGCTGCCGGAAGGCCCCGTCCACCATCTTCCGGGCCAGGGCGGGGCCGGCCTGCGGCGGGGTCTCGGTGATCTTCACGCCCTCGAGGTACTCGAGGGTGAGGACCCGCCGGCCGGAGAGGTCGTCGAAGACCGCGGGGATCTTGAAGTCGGGCCGCTTCTGGTTGGCCTGGACGAAGCGGCGCACGTTCCGCGCCTCGTTGAGGAAGTCCAGTTCCTCGCCGATCGAGCGCTCGAACTCCTCGATGATCCCCGTCGGCGTGGAGACGCCGGTCTCCTCCACCACCGCCTCGAGGAGCCGGGCCAGGTAGAAGAGCAGGTCGAGATCGGCCCGAACCCGCTCCTCGATCCCCGGGCGCTGGACCTTCACCGCCACCACCCGGCCGTCGGGGAGCCGCGCCCGGTGGACCTGGGCGATCGATGCCGAGGCGAGCGGCGTCGGCTCGATGTCGAGGCCCAGCGCCTCGGGCGGCTTGCCCAGGCTCGCCTCGATCTGCGCCCGGACCTCCTCGAGCGGGAAGGGCGGGACCCGGTCCTGCAGGGTCCGGAGCTCGTCCACCCAGGCGGCGGGGACCAGGTCGGGCCGCGTGGAGAGCACCTGGCCGAACTTGACGAAGGTGGGGCCCAGCTCCACCAGCATCCCGCGGAACCGCGCCGCCGCCGACAGGCGCACCGCTTCCGGCCGGGGCTCGGCCTGCACCTTCTTGCCGGCCTCGGGAAACCGGGCCCGGTCGAGGAGGGAGCCGAAGCCGTGGCGGATCACCACGGCGGCGATCTCCCTCAGGCGGTTCAGGTCGCGGAAGGCCTCGCGGATCACGCGCCCATCCTACGCCCGGGCGGTGCCGCAGCGGGGACAGAAGCGGGCCTCGCCGAGCGGCGTGCCGCACTTCGCGCAACGGGCCGGGCCCCGGGTGAACTCGTCGGCGGCCTTCGACAGCTCCTTGGCCAGCTGCCCGAGGACGGAGGTGACGCCGGCGGCGAGCTTCTCGAGCCCCTCCGCGGCCTGGTCGATCACCTCGGCCGAGGGCGGCCACATCGGTCGCTTGCCCCCGGCACCGGGCTCCGCGCCCCCGGCTTCGCCGGGAGACGGACCGGCTTCGACGCCGCCGGGTCCCTGCCGCTTCGCCGTCGCCACCTGCTCCAGCTCGCGGGCCGCGGCCTCCGCCGCCTCGAGGCCGTCCTCGAGGGCCGCCCGCACGTCCGGGTGGTCGGTGGCCGCCCGGGCGCCCGCCAGGACGTCCCGGATCGACGCCGCCCGCCGCGCCGCCCGCTCCGCCTCCCCCGCATCCCCGGCCGCCGCCTTGGCCCGCAGCCTCCCCAGCTCCGCCTGGATCCCCATTTCGCCACCCCCGTGCTCCGCGTCGAAACGCCCCGCTCACGCTACCACATGCACCCGGGCACGCCGCCCGGCAGGCCGCGGTTCGCCCGTGCCGCAGGGCGCCGGGATCGGGTAGATTCGCCCGCCGATGGACCTCCCCGACAACGACATCGTCGCGCCGCCCGCGATCGAGGCGGCCACGCCGATGGTCCGGCAGTACCTGGCGATCAAGGCCTCCTACCCGGAGGCGATCCTCCTCTTCCGGCTGGGCGACTTCTACGAGATGTTCTTCGACGACGCCCGGCGCGCCTCGGAGGTCCTCGAGATCACGCTCACCTCCCGGGCCAAGGGGGACGAGCGGATCCCGATGTGCGGCGTCCCCTACCACGCGGCCCGGGGCTACATCGCCCGGCTGGTGGAGGCGGGGCACTCCGTCGCCGTCTGCGATCAGGTGGAGGAGCCCGGCTCCGGCAAGGCGTTGGTCCGCCGGGAGGTGACCCGGGTGATCACCCCGGGGATGGTCCTCGACGAGGCCCTCCTCGACGCCCGGGCCGATCACTTCCTCGCCGTGGTGGCGCCGGGGGAGGGAGGCCTGGGCCTCGCGCTCCTCGACGCCTCCACCGGCGAGTTTCGCGCCGCGCAGGTGGCGAGCCCGGAGGTGCTGGCGGAGGAGCTGGGCCGGGCGATGCCGCGGGAGGTGATCGTCCCGAAGACGATCGAGGCCGAGCCGCTGGCCGCCCTCGCTTCCCGGGCGCTGCCGGGAGCCTCGGTCCACGCCTGGGACGAGGCCGCCTTCGACTTCCGCCGGGCGGAGTCGGCGCTGCAGCGGCAGCTCGGGGTGCGCACCCGCGACGGGTTCGGCCTGGGCGGGATGCGGGCGGCGGTCGCCGCCGCCGGCGCGGCGCTGGCCTACCTCGCGGAGACGCAGAAGGGCACCGCCGCCCACGTCGACCGGATCGCCGTCTTCCATCCCGAGGGGCACCTGGTCCTCGACGAGGCCACCCGCACCAACCTGGAGATCTTCCGCACCATCATGGGCGGGAAGAAGAAGGGCTCGCTCCTCGGGATCCTCGATCGCTCGGTCACCGCGCCCGGTGGCCGGACCATCGCCCGGTGGCTCTCGTACCCGCTCCTCGACCTCGCCGCGATCCGCCGGCGCCACGACGCCGTCGGCGAGCTCGCCGGCCGCGGGGTGTTGCGCGAGGAGCTGGCCGACGCCCTGCGCGAGGTGCAGGACCTCGAGCGGCTCCTGGGGAAGCTGACCCTGGGCGCCGGCAACGCCCGGGACCTCCGGGCCCTGGGCACCTCCCTGGGCCGCCTGCCGGGGATCGCCGCGCTGGTCGCCACCGCGGAGGCGCCGCTCCTTCGGGACCTGGGGCCGGAGGTCACCGGCCTCGAGGAGCTGGCGGCGCTGCTCGACTCGGCGATCGCCGACGAGCCGCCGGCGGTCACCGGGGAGGGCGGGATGTTCCGCCGGGGCTTCCGGCCGGAGCTGGACGAGCTCCTGGAGCTGGCCGCCAACGGCAAGGATTACCTGGGCCGGCTCGAGACCTCGGAACGGGAGCGGACCGGGATCGCCTCGCTCAAGGTCCGCTTCAACAAGGTGTTCGGCTACTACCTCGAGGTCACCAAGGCCAACCTGCACCTCGTCCCCGCCGACTACGTGCGCAAGCAGACCACCGCCAACGCGGAGCGCTACGTCACCGAGGCGCTGAAGACCTACGAGGAGAAGATCCTCGGCGCCGAGGAGAAGCGGATCGAGCTGGAGAAGCGGCTCTTCGAGGAGCTGCGGGCGCAGGTCTCGTCCCGGGCCTCCGGGATTCGCCGGGCGGCGGCGGCGGTGGGGACGTGCGACGCGCTCCTCGCCTTCGCCCGCACCCCCGCCGAGTACGGCTACGTGCGGCCGGAGGTGGACGACTCCGGCGTCCTCGAGCTGACCGAGGCCCGCCACCCGGTGGTGGAGCGGAACCTCGCCGGCGAGGCCTTCGTCCCCAACGACGTGCGGCTCGATCGCGACGGCGCGCAGGTGGTGGTGATCACCGGCCCGAACATGAGCGGGAAGAGCACCGTGCTAAGGCAGACCGCCCTCGCCGTGCTCCTCGCCCAGGCCGGCTCGTTCGTCCCGGCGCGGTATGCGCGGATCGGCCTCGTCGACCGGATCTTCTGCCGGGTGGGCGCCTCCGACAACCTCGCCCGCGGCCAGTCGACCTTCATGGTGGAGATGGTGGAGACCGCCGCGATCTTGAACGGCGCCACCGCCCGGAGCCTGGTGGTCCTCGACGAGATCGGCCGGGGTACCTCCACCTTCGACGGCCTCTCCATCGCCTGGGCGGTGGCCGAGCACCTCCACGATCGCGTCGGCGCCCGGACCCTCTTCGCCACCCACTACCACGAGCTGGTGGAGCTGGCCCGGGAGAAGCCCCGGGTGAAGAACTGCACCGTGGCGGTGGCCGAGCAGGGCGGGAAGGTGATCTTCCTCCGGAAGCTGGTCGCCGGCGGCGCGTCGCGCTCCTACGGGATCGAGGTGGCCAAGCTGGCCGGCCTGCCGCCCGAGGTGCTCGGACGGGCGCGGGAGATCCTCAAGAACCTCGAGGCCAACGAGCTCGATCCGGAGGGCCGGGCCAAGTTCGCGCGAGCGGGCAGGGCGCGGCGGGTGGCGCCGCCGGTGGACCAGCTGGGCCTCTTCGCCCCGCGCCCGGAGGCCGCGCCGGCGATCCCGCCCGAGCAGCTGGCGGTGCTCGAGGAGCTGAAGGCGCTGGAGGTCGAGCGGACCACGCCGCTCGAAGCGCTGGCGCTGCTCGACCGGATCCGGGGGCAGCTGCGGTCCCCGTGATCCGGCCACGGAAGGTGGTGGCCGGGTCACGAGGAGAGCGCGCGGCGTCCCGGGGCTACGGGCAGGCGATCCCGGTCAGGTCGGCGGCGCGGTAGGCGGAGGGGGCCGCGTGCACCATGCCCGCCCGCCACATCGGGCCGGCCACCAGCGTGAAGTCGCAGCCGGCGCCGAGTCCCAGGGAGTCGCGCAGCTCGAGCGGCATCCGGAGGTAGAGGCTCCCGCCGGCCGGCATCCCGGCGGTGGTGATCGGTAGCCGGGCGAACCCGTAGACCACGCCGCCCGCCCCGGTGATCCGGCCCCGGATTGAGACCAGCTCGCTCTGGTAGGACTCGAAGGCCGTGGTCAGGTCCGGCGCGTCGCTCACGTCCTGGACCAGGCCGGCGAGGGAGTTGCCGCGGCTGGTGACGGTCCAGCCGGTGAGCGCGTCGATCTCCTGGATTCCGGTGATATCGGCGCCCTTGGCGGTGGCGACGAGGCTCACCCGATCGCCGGGCCGGGGGGCGGGGTCGAGGCCGGCGGGGTCGACACAGACGAAGATCGCCGGGCCCGACCGTTCTCCCTGCAGGAAGAAGCCCGGGGCCTCGTTGGGAGCGTCGCGGAGGTAGGTGACCAGCGCGCCCTGGATCGGAAGGTAGAACGAGCTGGCCTGTGCATCGCGGACCGCCTGGATCTGGGCCGAGACCTCGATCACGCAGGAGCCCGCGGTGCAGGTCTCACCCTCGCCGCAGTCGGCGCGGGCCAGGCACTCCACGCAGGATCCCAGGCTGGGGCTGCAGAGCGGAGTCGAGCCGCCGCAGTGCTCCTCGGTGAGGCAGGCGACGCAGCGATCCTGCGCGGGGTCGCAGTACGGCCGGGGGGCGGCGCAGTGCGCGTCGGCGAGACACTCGACACAGGCTCCCTTCCCCTCGGCGCCGGCGACGTCGCAGTACGGCCAGGGCGAATCGCAGCCCTGGTTGGCGTCGTTGCAGACCACGCACTGCAAGCGAGCCTCGTCGCAGAACTCGCCGACCACGCAGTCGCCGTGGCGCGTGCAGCCGACGCACCGGCCGCCAGCCACGGAGGTGTCGCAGACCGGCGTGGGCTCCTCGCAGCCGGTGTGGTCGGCGGTGCAGGTGACGCAGGCTCCTCCGGGCACCGCCGAATCGCAGACCTGGTCGGCCTCGCAACCGGCGGTGGCGGTGCAGCGGACACAGACGCCGCCGGGAACGGACTGGTCGCAGAGAAGGCCGGGCCCGCAGCCGGTGGCGGGGGTGCAGGTGACGCAGGCGCCGCCCTCCACGGAGAGGTCGCAGACCTGGCCGGCATCGCAACCGGCGGAGGGAGTGCAGGTGACGCAGCGTCCACCGGTGACGGAGAGGTCGCAGAAGGTCCCCGCCTCGCAGCCAGCGGTGGCGGTACAGGCGACACACTCCCCGCCGTCGCAGATCGGCGCGGCCCCCGAGCAGCCCTCGCTCTCCGTGCATCCGACGCAGCGATGCAGGTTCGGGTCGCAGATCGACGGGGCCTTGCAGTCCGCGGTGTCCCGGCAGCCGAGACAGGCGCCCGCGCCTTCTCCGGCCGACGGATCGCAGTACGGCGTGGCGCCCTCGCAGCCCTGGGTCGCGGTGCAGACCCGGCAGGTCCGGGTCGCCTCGTCGCAGACCGGCGCCGGATCCGCACAGGCGGGGACGCAGCCTACCGGCTCGGCCGCCTTGCAGGTACCGCCGTCGCAGATCTCCCCGGCCTTGCAATCCGCGGTCTCGCGACAGCCGGACTCTTCGTTGGATCCGTCGCTGCAGGAGGAGAGCATCGTAGCTAAGATGACGAACTGAGAAAACGATCGCATGATGACTCCAGGCGAGAAGCCGAAGGCCCTCAGGGACCCGGGGGGAGGGGCGGCAAGCTCCGTGATCACTGAGGGCCGTTCGGCCATGGGGGCTTACGGAGCTTGATGAGTGTCGATCTTGACGACCCCGGGCGGCTGCCACAGGTCATCAGAATAGAACTGGAAGAGTATGTCGTCTCCGTCGTCCCATACGACGATCGTCTTCTCTGAGCTCGCCGCAGAGCCGGCCTGTCTCTTGAAGTCGTTCGCCGCGCCTGCGTTGGTCGTGGGTTGCATCAGAAACGTGTCAAGATAGTCGATGTAACGGATCCTCTGGGCAATGATCTCATTGCCATTGTGCCAGTTCACCCATGCATGGTTGGTCTTGGGGTCGCGGGTGGCCGTGGGAACAGCGACATCGCTATATGCGATGGGGAACTGGAAGAGGCCTGTAGAGGACCAGATATACGGCCAGGCTCCAACTAAATGACCGATCGCGATTCGTGAAAGGGTTTCATTCCGCCCTCCGATCGGCCTCATCCGCCCGGCGGAGGGACGGGTTGACGAGGCCTCGATTGTTATAGGCAGCGAGGAACGAGCGCACGTGTTCAAGAAGTTCTTGCATGCTCCTGCACCGGTG
>JAEZJH010000260.1 GCA_023436385.1 Pseudomonadota bacterium | reverse complement strand
AGGCGGTGGCCAGCACCGCCCGTCCCACGCCGGCGCCCGCGCCGCGCCCGGCGTCGACGCCGGCCCCGGCGCCCTCCGGCCGGCGGAGCGACATCGACGATCTCTTCGAGCAGGAGTTTTCCGGCGGAAGCGGCGGCGGTGCCTCCGCGGCGCGGCAGGGTTCGACCGCCGGGCGCGGTGACGTCTACATCCCGGAGGCCCCCGGAAGCGCTCGGTCCAAGCCCGACAAGCTGGGGCAGGGCGACGTGATGGCCGTGGTGGTGAGCCACAAGGCGTCGATCAAGAAGTGCGCGGAGAGCTACAAGGCCTCCGGCGGAGGGTCCGGGACGCTGGTGATGATCTGGACCATCCAGCCGTCGGGGAACACCTCGAACGTGCGGCCGAAGGGTTCCGACCACGCGCCGCTGGCGAAGTGCATCGGCGGCCTGATCCGCGGCTGGAAGTTCCCCGCCTACGGCGGCCCGACGATGGCGCCGATCGAGTTCCCGTTCCAGTTCTAGATTCAACACACACGCACCTGCACCCACCGCGGCCCCTGACTTCGATGTCAGGGGCCGCGCTTGTTTGCGGGGTGGGTCGCGGAGGCTGGTCCTTTCCGCCGATTCGCCAAGAGCGCGGATTGACAGGCACTTCCCTGGAGCCCGCGGGGACACCCGGATGCGGCACGGCGGTTGCTTGAATGCGCCGACCCGGGCTCCGTATTCCCCGGGCGACAGCGGTCGCGGGGTCCCGGAGAAGGGTTCCATGCCGAACCGAAGCGGTGCGGATCGGCCGCTCCGCTGTCGTGAAACATTGCGGCACCGGCGCCCGAATGGTAAGCCTGCCGGCATCCCTGAGGAGGGAACGACGATGACGAATGCAAAGTGGTTGGCCCTGGTGGCGGCCTTCGGCCTCGCGCTGACGATGGTGGCGTGTGGGGACGACGATGAGCCGACCACCTGCTCGGCGGACGAGGACTGCGCCGACGACGAGACCTGCGACACCTCCTGCGGCTTCTGCGCGAAGATCGACGGGCAGTGCGCCAGCGACGCCCAGTGCGCCGAGGGCGAGACCTGCCAGCCGCTCGCCGAGGGCTGCGCGGCGCGGTTCTGCAAGCCCGGCGAGGGCCCCACGCCCACGGCCTGCACGGACGAGACCTTCAACGTCTGCTACGACCAGGACCAGTGGTGTGACTCCGACAGCACTGGCGCCGGCACCTGCGCGAACCTCGACGTCGGCAGCTGCGGCGGGGCGTCCGGCAAGGAGCTTCCGGCGGCCAACGGCCCGATGATCTACTACGTCGAGCAGATCGGCGAGTGCACGGCGGACGACGCCACGCACTGCAACCCCCCGGGCACCAGCTGCAAGTTCGGCGTGTACTTCTGGGATCCGCAGGGCGACATGGACGGCGAGTACGGTGACGTGAAGTACATCACCGCCACCGGGACGGTCACCGGCGTCGGCTTCGTCGATTCCGCCACCATCGACGGGAACTTTGGCGCCGTGCCGGTCTACACCTGCGTCGGCACCAGCCCCGAGGCGCTCCTGGTCATGGACAACGCCGGCAACCAGTCGAACGCGGTCTGCCTGGCCGGCCGCTAGGAAAAGGGAAGGGGTCGCGGCCGCAAGGCCCGATTTCCGACGCCTTTCGCGGGCCTCTCCGTCCTCGTGGCGGGGAGGCCCGTGACGTTTTCCGGGGGGGGGACGCGAGCCGCTCCGCGCCTTGACTCCACCCGGTCCCGACGTCTACGGTCCGGGCGAACGGCGAAGAGGCGGGGCGGGGCGAAGGGCTCCACCCGTTCCACGGGGAGCCGGATGCCCGTCGAGGTCGACCGCATCGTCGCCAGCATGCAGGGCCTCCTCCCGATCGAGCGCTTCGGCGTCCGGGAGCTCGAGGAGATCCGCCTGGTGCTGCGCGGCGGGTCGGTGATCGACTGGAAGCGGCTCAACTTCCGCGATCGCGCCGAGGCCGACGCCTTCCTCCGCCTCTGTCTGTTCGAGCCCGAGCGGCCCGCCGACGAGGCCAAGCTCCGGCAGATCCTCGAAGAGGCCGTGGCCTTCCTGCGGAGTGTCTTTCGCTACCGGGTGGCGGACGTGGTGGCCCGGCCGCCGGAGATCCACGACCTCCTGCTGATGGCCTCGGACCAGGGGCCCCACCGGCGGTATCGCCGCATCGCCTGCATCGTCCTCAAGGTGATGCACACCATCTTCCACACCGAGGCGCGGGAGACGCTGTTCAACGCCCCGATCTCCGACACGGACGTGGTCCGGCTGGTCGACGTCCGGGTGGCCGATTGCGCGGAGCGGATGCGTCGGGAGGGGCTGCCGGTGGTGTCGTTCACCGGGAACGTGAAGACCCGGGAGTCGGTGATCACCAAGCTTCTTGCCAAGCGAGAGACCCTGGCGGCGCAGCTGTTCGACAAGGTCCGGTACCGGGTGGTCACCGACCGGTACGAACACATCCTCCCGGTGCTCCACTACCTGACCCAGCACCTGTTTCCGTTTGCCTTCGTGGTCCCCGGGCAGACGCAGAACACCCTGTTCTCGTTCAAGCGGCTGGTGGAGCGGACGCCGGCGTTACGTGGCCTGATCCAGGAGCTGCAGTTCGACCTGGAGCTCGAGGACCGGGAACTCCAGGAGATGCGGCGGCGCCCGGGCGCGGTCAACGAGTTCTCCGGGCGCACCTACCGGGTCTTGAATTTCGTCGCCGACGTGCCGGTGCGGCTCGACGACCATCTCTGCCGGCTCGACGGCAAGCGGACCGCCGAGGGGCGGATCGGGCCGCAGATCGTCTTCCAGCCCGTGGAGTTCCAGCTCCTCGACCGGGCCACGGCGATCAAGAACGAGGAAGGCGAGAACTCCCACGATCGATACAAGCGGCGGCAGCGCATGCGGGTGCTCCGCCGTCTCTCCCGCGGCCTGGTGGTGCCGGAGAGGGAGCGGGGGCCCTCCGACGCCGCCGGGGACGGCGGTGTTTCCCTGGACGGAGCGCGATACATGCCGAACACGACCACGGTGGAGCCGAAGGGCGAGGTGAAGGTGGAGAGCCGCTGTGACATCTGCGGCGCGACGGGGGAAACGGTGGTGCTGCCGGACCGCCCGCCGCCGAACCGGTTCTGCCTGAAGTGCGCCGTCGAGTACGGCAACGAGACCGTCGACCCGTACGACGATTACTGACCGGGCGCCGGGGCCGGCGGTCTCCCTGGGGCCGCGGGCCAACGTCGTGGGTGGGCGCGCCGCCAGCGCACGCCTCCGCCGGTCGACGACACGGTCCGGGCGGCGCGCAGGAACACCAAGGCCGGCCTCGAGAGGCCGGCCCGGTGCGGTGTTGCGGTGGTGGCGGCGGTCTACTTCCGCTTCTTCCGGTTGCTCTTCCGGGCCTGCCGCTCGCGCTTCCGCTTGTCCTTGAGGCGCTTCTTCTCCTCGTCGGAGAGGAAGACCGTACCGGTGGAGGTGCCGGTGGGCCCGTAGCCCATCAGCCGCGCCCGGGCCCGGGCGTTGGGATCCATCGCCGGGGTGTAGCCCTTGGGCAGGCCGACGGGGCGGGGCGCCTCCAGCATCGGCATCGCCGGACCGCCGTTGCCCTTCGGGCCGCCGAAGACCTCGGAGAGGTCCATCCCCTTCATCTGCCGGAGCTGCGCGAGCTGGCGGAAGCCCGGGAGGCGGCTCATCAGCCCCTCGGCCGAGCCGATCTGCTTCATCATCCCGCGCATCGCGTTGTACTTGGCGAGCAGCTCCTTGACGTCCTTGTCCTTGCGACCGGAGCCCCGGGCGACGCGGTTCACCCGCGACTCGTTGAGCAGGTCGGGGCGCTTCCGCTCCGCCGGCGTCATCGAGTCGACCATCGCCTCGATCTTGGTCAGCTCCTTGTCGTCGAAGGTGATCCCCTCCGGCAGTTCGCCGAAGAGCGGGAACTTCTCGAGGAGGTCGTTCAGCGACCCCATCTTCTTCACCAGGCGGATCTGGTCGACGAAGTCCTGGAGGGTGAAGTTGCCGGAGAGGATCTTCTCCGCGTCCTCCTCGGCCTTCTTCTCGTCGACGACCCCCTCGAAGTCCTTCATCAGGCCGACGATGTCGCCGAAGCCGAGGATCCGGCCGGCCAGGCCCTCCGGGCGGAACTCCTCGAGCTTGTCGAGGGTCTCGCCCATGCCGAGGAACTTGATCGGCTTGCCGGTGACCTGCTTGATCGAGAGGGCCGCGCCGCCGCGGGCGTCGCCGTCGAGCTTGGTGAGGATGAAGCCGTCGATGGAGAGGCGGCGGTCGAACTCCGCCGCGGTCTTCACCGCGTCCTGGCCGATCATCGCGTCGGCGACCAGGAGGATGTTCTCGGGCTGGGTGGAGGCCTTGATCTCCTCCAGCTCCCGCATCATGTCCTCGTCGATCGCCAGGCGACCGGCGGTGTCCATGATCACCACGTCGCGGTGCAGCCGCTGCGCCTCCTCGAAGGCGCGCTTGCACATCTGCGGCGGCCGGGCGGCCGGGTCGTGGTAGACGGGCACGCCCAGCTTCTCGCCGAGGACCTTGAGCTGATCGACGGCGGCGGGGCGGTAGACGTCGGCGGCCACGAGGAGGGGCTTCTTCCCCTCCTTGAGCAGCTTGTTGGCGAGCTTGGCGGCGGTGGTGGTCTTACCGGAGCCCTGGAGGCCGACCATCATCATCCCGCTCGTGCCCTTCGGCTTGAACTTGAGCGAGGTGTCGACCGGGCCCATCAGGGCCTCGAGCTGGTCGTGGCAGATCTTGACGAAGTGGTCGGCGGGCGTGGCCCGGAGCGCCCGGCCCTTCGTGTCCTCGACCTTGAGCTGCACGACCTCGCCGATCGCCTTCTGGCGAACGTCGGCGACAAACTGCTTCACCACCCCGAACTCGACGTCGGCTTCGAGCAGGGCGACGCGGATGTCGCGCAGCGCCTCCTCGACCACCTCCTCGGTGATCTCCGCGCGGCCGCGGAGGCGGTTCCGGGCGGACTTGAACCCCTTGGCGACGGTATCGAGCATCTGGTTTCCGACTCCGAGAGTGAACGGGGGAAAGGGCCTCGACGCGTGCGCCGGGCCTGTCCTGCCTGAAACGCCGCTACCTACCACGCGTATTCGGACCCGGCAACGAACCTCTCGCCCCCCGCGGGCCGGGCCCCCCGCCACCCCGGGCCCCGGCGATGTCTGCTAGGTTCGCCCCGTGACGCCGCGCTTCTTCAGCCTCCAGGAGGCCAACTCCCTCGTCCCGCACCTCTCGCGGGAGTTCGCCCGGATCTCCGCCACCCGCCCCCGGATCGCCGCCCTCACCGAGCGGATGGGCGGCGCCGAGGTGGCCCTCGCCGTGCTGAACGGCGAGCGGATCGCCCCCGAGGGCCTCGAGGTCGCTGCCGCCGAGCTGGCCGCGGTCACCGCGGAGGTGAAGGAGACCGCCCTCCGCATCCACGGCATGGGCTGCGTGGTCAAGGATCTCGACCTCGGCCTGGTGGACTTCTACGGCCGCGTCGAGGGTAAGCCCGTCTTCCTCTGCTGGCAGTTCGGCGAGGCCTCCGTCGGCCACTACCACGGCCTCGACGAGGGCTTCGCGGGGCGGAAGGAGATCGCCAAGCGGGTCCAGGCGCCGCCGAACTGACCCCGGCGGCCCTCCCGGCGCTCGAATGGAGCTTCGCTTCCGGCGGCCCTGCCGTGGATTGGGCCGCCGCCGGGTCAAGTGTCCGATCTTGACTTCGGCAGGTGCGCCCGGCGGCGCCGAACGGGCCCCGAGGAGCGACTCGACGCCTCTCGATTCGCGACTCGCGAATCGCGAATTCCGGGGAGCGGCACCTTGCACGAAGGGGGTGTGGTGCCCGGGGAGGGACTCGAACCCTCACGCCCCGCGAGGAGCCGCGGATTTTAAGTCCGCCGCGTCTGCCGTTTCGCCACCCGGGCCCGGGCGGACTCTACCACCGCGCGGACGGGAATCCGGGGGAGGAAAGCGCGGCGGGCGCCTTCGCGGCCCGGGCCGGGAGCCCTGCGTCGAGCAACGCCGATGCGAGGAGGCGGCCGGGGCGCGGCCTCCGAAGCGCGCGACCCCCTCCCGGTGGTTGGAGATGGCCGTGCGGCCGAGGGTCGAAGCCGCCTCCAACGGAGCCGAGCAGGCAGGCGCCGGACGGCTTTCGCAGTTCCCGGCAGATTCCCCCTTGCGTTCCGGCCGAAGCGAGGGTACATAGCCCGGGCCTTTGCGCGATTAGCTCAGCTGGATAGAGCGTTGGCCTCCGGAGCCAAAGGCCACAGGTTCGAATCCTGTATCGCGCGCCAACGAAGGGCCCGAATCGCTGGTTCTTCCCAGCGGTTCGGGCCCTTCGCCTTTTCGGCGAAGGCCGGTACCAAACGGCGCCGACCAGGCCGGAGCGCGGGCGTGGGCCCGGTCCTCGACCGTCAACTCGTTCATGTGCGCCTCCTCCGGTGTCCGTCGATCGCAGCGGTGCGTGCGCCGCAGGGCCGCGCCCTCTCTGCACGGGTGGCCTCGTCGCTCGAGATGATCGAGGCCCGGGTGTTGCCTTCGTCGAGGAAGAGGCCGGCGAATGCACGGTCGCGAGTCGATGGAGCCATCGTTTACGCCACGGGCGTTCCGGTCGTTGACGGATCGGTCGACGACGGACGACAGTCCCCGCCGCCTCGAGAGCGGTAGCGATCCCGGAGGAGGTGTGATGGTGCCAGAGCCGACGGAAGTCGCACGTGATGAACCGGACACGCGCACGCCGCCGGCGGTAGCGGCGGCCTCGCTCGTTGCGGCACGCTACCGGAATGCGGAGGTCGTCTTCCTGGCCGGCTCCGTTCTCCGTGGCGAGGGGACCGCGACCTCCGATCTCGACCTCGTCGTTGTCTTCGACCGGCTCGACCATGCCTACCGCGAGTCGCTCGTGTGGAACGGTTGGCCTGTCGAGGCGTTCGTCCACGACCCGGCGACGCTTGGCTATTTCTTCGAGGAAGTGGATCGACCCACCGGAATCGTTCCGCTCGCACACATGGTCGTCGAGGGTGTCGAGCTTCCCGGGCCGACGGCCTTGTCGCAGGGCCTCAAGCAGATGGCGAGGGCGGTCATCGAGAAGGGCCCGGGCCCCCTGAGCGAGCAGGACCTCCGCTCTCGCAGGTACGTCATCACGGACCTGGTCGACGATGCGCGGGACTCCAGGTCGGCGCAGGAACTGGTGGGAACGGGCGTGCGGCTCTACGAGGCCCTCGCCGACTTCTACCTGCGGGCCCGCGGGCGTTGGTCGGCGAAAGCCAAGGCCATTCCTCGCCGGCTCCGTGAGGCCGACCCGGCTTTCGCCGAACGTTTCGCCGAGGCCTTCGCCGTCCTCTTTTCGAACCACGACCCTGGTCCGGTGGTTCGGCTCGCCGCGGACGTGCTCCAGCCCTTCGGTAGCTTTCTCTTCGCGGGGCACCGGCTCGACGCGCCGGCCACATGGCGCCGCGACGGCCGGGCCGACTCCGCCGGGCCCGACGCAGCCAAGGTGCCTCCTGCTGGAGGTGGTGATCGCGGGTTCGTGAGCGAAGCACGGGCCAGGGGTGGTCGCGTAGAATGATCGCTGTCTTCGATATCGACGGTACGCTGACGAGGAGCTGCGCCGCGGACGCGGGGGCGTTCGCGGCGGCGTTCCAGGAGACCTTCGGCACGGGGCTCCCGTCGAGCGACTGGTCCTCCTACGCCCACGCCACGTCGGCGGGGATCCTGGAGGAGGCGCTGGTCCGCCTTCGCGGAATGGGCCCGACCCGCGACGAGCAGGCGTTGATGCTGGCGACGTTCTTGACCGGGCTTCGAGAGGTGCTGCCGACCGAAGGTCTCGAGGTCCCCGGTGCTCGCCAGGTGTTGACGTGGCTGCGTGCCGAGGGCCATGCCGTGGCCCTCGCCACCGGAGCCTGGCGCGCGGAGGCCGAGTTGAAGCTCGCCGCCGCCGGCATCCCTTTCGCTGAGATTCCGCTGGCCAGCTCCGACGACCATCCCGATCGCGGGGTCCTTCTGCGCACGGCCCTCGAACGGTCCGGCTGGAGAGGAGAACCGGACGCGGTCTACGTCGGGGACGGCGCCTGGGACCTACGGGCCGCGCAGGCGGTCGGCGTCCGGTTCGTTGGCGTGGACGTGGAAGGTGACGGCCGGCTCGCAGCCCTGGGC
>JAEZJH010000393.1 GCA_023436385.1 Pseudomonadota bacterium | reverse complement strand
GGGGGTGTTCGGCCGGTGAGCTGCGCTGCCCGAACCCCCTCGGCGGCGTCGCTGCAGGGCGAGGCCGCGACCCTCCTCTCCGAGACGCTCGCCCGGGCACAGGCCCGGGATCTGCCGGACGCACGCGAGGCCCATCGGAGCGCCTTGGGGCGCGTGATCGAGCTGGCCCACATGGCCCTCGCCGCCGCCGCGGACGGCGGAGATCCCCGGGCGGCCGCGGGCGCACGGGCGACCCTGGCGAAGGCCCTGGCGGCCCGGGCGGAAGACGCGTGCCACGGCGCGAACCAGCTCTCCCAGGGCTCCCAACGGGCACCGACGCGCGACGCCTGCGACGACGGCTGGAAGCGTGTCGCGGCGATCGTGGCGGTGGCGGAGGAGTCGGCCGCCCGGGCGGCGCGCCTCGCGGACGAGAGCGGCGAGGACGCGGTGCGGAAGGCGGCCCGGAGAGCGGAGGAGGCGGCGGCGAAGGCGCGGCGGTTCCTCGACGAGCGGAACCGGGCCTTCACCTTTCACGCCGCTCCGCGCTGGTCGTTCGGCGAGGGCTGGTACGTGGCGGCGGCGGCCCTGCTCGTCGGCGTCGACGTGCAAGTCGATCCCGGCGAGGCGCACGCGTCCCGGGCCGAGCGGTTCCTCCGCGACTGCGGGCTGGCCGGTCGGCTCGTGCCGTATCGGGCTCGCCCCTGCGCCAACAAGCCCCTTCCCGAGCTGATCGCCCGGGCCTTTCGCGCCGACCCGCTCGCGGCGCGGGGCCGGCTCCGGGCGGCGTTTCTCGGCGAGGCGCCGGTCCCTCCGGCCATCGTCGATTGGACCGGGCGAAAGCTGGCCGGCGTTCCCCCGGGGAGGAAGGTCCTTCTCTGGGTCCGCCACGGCGCCCACCAGCCGGAGCGAAACACGGCGTATCCCGAGCTGGTCGAGCTGGTCCGGCGGGCGCAGGGCCTGGGGCTCACGCCGGTCCTGATCGGCGACGCGCTCCGCGGCGGCGAGGTCCCGCCGGGCGCGGTCGACCTGACGCTCTTCTGGAAGGAGCCGCTCTTCCAGGGCCAAGACATGCGGCGGGCCCAGCTCCAGCTCTTCGAATACTTAAAACAAACCCACGGCCTGGTCGGCCAGCTCGGCGTCACCACCGCCGGCATGGATGGACCGGCGCTCTTGGGGCTGCCGACGATGTATCTGACCGACGCCCCGAACGTCCGGCTGGGGACCTGGGTCGGGGCGGTCCCCGGCTACCAGGAGATCGTGCGCGGCGCCGGTTACCTCGAGCGCCTCGGCGACACCTTGCGCCGCTGGGCCGAAGAGGGGCTGCCGCGAGATGCCTGACGACGCCCGAGGGCGCGGTCGGGCCTCACGCCTTCCGGGGAAGCTCGCAGCCGTCGGGGCCGCAGGCGGCGTCCCCGGCGGAGACAAGCTCCACGGCCGGACGCTCGCCCCAGGCTCGCTGGAGCGCCTGGAGGAAGACCTCGGTGGGCTGGGCGCCCGCCACGCCGTAGCGGCGGTCGATCACCACGAAGGGCACGCCGGTGGCGCCCAGGGCCCGGGCCTCCCGGTCATCGGCGTCCACCCTGGCCCGGTACCGGCCGTCGGCGAGGGCGGCACGCACCTCCTCGGGATCGAGGCCGACGTCCTGCCCCAGGGCCACCAGGGAGTCGAGGTCGAAGATCGAGCGGCGCTCGCCGAAGTAGGCCCGATACAGGCGTTTCCAGGCCACCTCCTCGAGACCCCGGGCCGACGCCAGGGCGAGGAGCTCGTGGGCGAGCCGGGTGTTTCCGGTGACGTTTTCGCCCACATGGTAGGGGGTGAGGCCATCGGCCGCCGCCAGCGATTCGATCCGGGCGAAGGTGGCGTCGAGCTGCGCGTCGTCCAGCCGGTACTTCCGGGCCAGGCTCTCCCGCACCGGTCGCACGCCGGGCCCGGCGTCGGGGTCGAGGAGGAAGGAGCGGTGGACGACCTCGACTGCCTCGCGGCGGGGAAACGCCGCGAGGGCGCGATCGAGGCGGTGCTGGCCGAGGCCGCACCAGGGGCAGATCACGTCGGACCAGATCTCGACCTTCATCGGAAACCTCCGGACCCCGGGTATAAGGGCGACCGCCCGTGGATTCACGCGGTCCCGGGGGCGGGCCGGCCCTGGGGCTCCGTCAGCGACGGCCGTCGGGCGGGACCGGATCGCGCCACGAGGGCGGTAGGTTCCGCTCGATCTCCAGGGCCCCGAAGCTCCGGCTCGTTCGCGCGCCGACCTGCTTCACCCAGGCGGCCATGGCGCTCACGCCCGCCTCGAGCGCGACCCGGCTCTCGTAGCCGAGCAGCGCCCGCGCCTTCTCGTGGGACGGGTGGACGTGCGCGACCTCGACCCGTGGCGGCAGGTGCCGGGGGCGGAAGGGGACACCCATCGCGCGGCTGACCGTCGCTCCCAGCTCGTTGACGGTGCAGGGGCGGTCGGCGCCGAGGTTGAAGACCTGGTCGTAGGCCTCCGGTCGCTCGATCGACGCGGCGATCACCGGGGCCACGTCGGAGATGTGGGTGAAGGCCCGGGTCTGGGTCCCGTCGCCGAAGATGGTGAGCGGCTCGCCGCGCAGGATCTGGTTGAGGAAGATGCCGACGACGTTGCGGTAGCGGTCGCCGATGTTCTGCCGCTCGCCGTAGACGTTGTGGGGACGGAAGACGACATAGCGTAGGCCGAGCAGCTCGCGGGCGATCCGCAGGTCCTGCTCGACCGCCGCCTTGGCCACGCCGTAGGGGTCCTCGGGGGCCGGCGGAATCTCCTCGGTCGCCGGCGAAGCGTGGCCATACACCGCCGCCGAGGAGGTGAACACGAAGCAGCGCACCTCGTGGTTCACCGCGGCGTTGATCAGGTTGACGCTGCCGATCAGGTTGTTTTGGTAGTTGAAGCGCCGGATGAAGTGGCTCAGGCCCTCCGCCGCATACGCTGCCAGGTGGAAGACGTAGTCGAAGCGGTGTTCGGCGAAGAGCCGGTCGATCAGCGCGGTGTCGAGGATCGAGCCCTCGACGAACGTCGCCCGCGGGTCGACGTTCTCGCGGAACCCGCCCGAGAGGTCGTCCAGCCCCACCACCCGGTGCCCGCGGGCGAGGAGGTGGTCGACGACGTGGGACCCGATGAAGCCGGCGGCGCCGGTGACCAGGGTCGAGGCAGGGGCGGTGAAGCGGGCCGGATCGTGTGGAACCATGGGGCCCTCTCTACCACGGGCGCCTTCCGGCGGAGCCGGGCCGGCACGGGCTCTGCGCTCGCTCTCCAGGCCCGCCGGTGCCGGAGCGCTCGAGGGGCAGGCGGCCGACGGACCGCATGGCCCGCTTCGGGCCGCTGCCGAAGGGCTTCGGGCTGCCCAGGATCGCTCCAACCGAACTGGAGGGGAGGCATCCACGTGGCCTACAAAGTCGGCGTCTTCATCGGCAGCCTGGCCAAGGAGTCGATCAACCGCAAGCTCGCCAAGGCGGTGATGCGGCTCGCGCCGCCATCGCTGCAGTTCGGCGAGATCCCGATCCGCGACCTGCCGCTCTACAGCTACGACTACGACGCGGACTTCCCGCCGGTGGCCCGGCAGTTCAAGCAGGCGATCGCCGACGTCGACGCGCTGCTCTTCGTCACCCCCGAGTACAACCGCTCCATCCCCGGCTCGCTCAAGAACGCGATCGACTGGGGCTCCCGGCCGTATGGCCAGAACGTCTTTGCGTTGAAACCCTCCTCGGTGATCGGGGCCTCGGTCGGCGCGATCGGCACGGCGGTCGGGCAGCAGCACCTCCGGAGCATCCTCTCCTACGTCAACTCGCCGGAGTTGGCCCAGCCCGAGGTCTACATCCACTTCAAGCCGGGCCTGATCACCGACGACGGCACGATCACCGTGCCGAGCACCGTCGAGTTTCTGAAGAAGTGGCTCCAGGCCTTCGAGACCTTCATCGGGAAGGTCTCGCTGGCGGAGGGACGGGCGAAGCCGTAGGCGCGGGACTACCCGTCGGACTTCGCCATCGTCGCGGCGGTGTATTCCAGGGCGACCGCGGCGTCCGCCGGACGCGGCGGCATCGACGCGTCCCATTCGAAATAGGCCCGGCGCAGCTCCGCGAACTTCCGCGGCTCGCGGAAGCGCAGGTTGGCGCGCTCGCGCCGGTCGCGGGAGAGGTCGTAGAGGAACTCGGCGCCCTCGATCGAGAGATACTTCCAGACTCCCGACCGCACCGCCTTCTGATCGCGGTAGACCATTCGCCAGTAGAGGTTGCGCTCCACCTCCTCGCCGAACAGGTCGATCCCGTCGAGCGGATAGTCCGGATGCGCGGACACGCCGGCGGCGGCGAGGAAGGTGGGCATCCAATCCATCCCGATGGCGAGGCGATCGTAGGTCTGGCCGGCGGGGAGCCGGGCGGGCCAGCGCACCAGGTAGGGCACCCGGATGCCGCCCTCGAGGAGGTCCATCTTCTTGCCGACGAGCGGGTAGGTGTCGGAGTAGCGCTCGCCGCCGTTGTCGCTGGTGAAGACCACCAACGTCTGGTCGCGCGCCCCGAGTTGATCGATCGCCTCGAGCACCCGCCCGATCCCCTCGTCCATGATGCGAATCATCTCCAGGTAGGTGGCGACCGAGCCGCCGTCGAGATGGGCGATCTTCCGGCCGATGCGGCCCGACTCCGCCTGGTCGCTCCGGGTCTCCCAGGGCCAGTGCGGCGCGTTGTAGTGGAGCGAGAGCAGGAACGGCTGGCCGGTCGACTGGCGGCGGATGAACTCCACGGCCCGGTCGGTGAGGAGGTCGGTCAGGTATCCCTCCCGGAAGACCTCCTCGTCTCCCTCCCAGAGGTCGTGGGCGTGGAGACCGGTGTGGGAGAAGAAGTCGACCGCGCCGGTGCGATGCCCGAAGAACTCCTGGTAGCCGCTCTGGAGCGGGCCGTACCAGGGCCGGGACCCGAGATGCCACTTGCCGACGAGGGCGGTGGCATAGCCCGCGTCGCGCAGGAGGGAGGCCATCGTCGGGTGCTCCGGCGGCAAGCCCAGCTCCGGCGCGGCGCTGGCGATCGGCTCGTCGAAGCCGCCGCGCAGCCGGTGCTGGTAGCGGCCCGTGGCGATCGCAAAACGAGACGGCGAGCAGACCGAGGAGTTGGCGTAGCCGTCGGTGAAGAGGAGACCCTCGGACGCCAGCCGGTCGAGGTTGGGGGAGCAGTTGGTCCGGCCCCCGTAGCAGTGGAGGTCGGCGTAGCCGAGATCGTCGGCGAGGATGAAGACGAAGTTCGGCCGCCGCGTGCCGCCGTGGCGCGTTCCCGCCGGCTGCGTCCGTTCCTGCATCGCTCTCTCGTCTCCCGGTGCTCCCCGATCGCCTCGACTGCAGCGGGAACCTTGCGGCATGCCCGGGATCCGGCAACGGCCGGACCATCGACCGGCGGGCGAAGCTCGTCGCCCCTGGGGTCCTGCCCGCTCCCCGTGATACCGGAAGGCCGCTCCAAAACCGGCAAGACCTACGGGCCGCCACCGTGGCCCGCCGCCCCGGTCGGGAAGTCGCCTTCGCCGCGCGCCGTCGTCATGTGTTCGGGCACCTTGCTCGGCGCCGGATCGATCGACGTGCGTGGCTCCCGCTCGCCCGCCCCTTCGCGGTGCGAGAAGGCGCCGATGCGCCCGGCATCGAACCGACCGGCGATCCGGTGGCGGGGAACCCGGCGATGAGGCCGCTTTTGGCGGAGGCGGCCAGCCTGGCG
>JAEZJH010000215.1 GCA_023436385.1 Pseudomonadota bacterium | reverse complement strand
GTGCCGAGCGACGGCGCCCGCGGCCACGAGCTGCGGCTGGTGGTGGAGGCGCCGGCCGGTGCCGAGCCCCCTCCCGACGCCGAGTCGATCCGCCGGGGCCTCTCCGCCTTCTTCGATCCCGTCGCCCTCCCCCGCCGGATCCGCGTCGTTCCCGCCCTGCCCCGGGAGGCCACCGGCAAGCTGCGGCGCTCGGCGCTCCTCGAGCTCTTCGAGGTCCACGAGCTGGATCCGGAGACCGCCGTCGCCGGCGTCGACGAGCGGGGCCGCGAGACCTGGGACCTCGGCTTCGTGGTCCCCGCGGAGCTGCACCACTTCCGCGGCCACTTCCCCGGCCACCCGGTGCTCCCGGCGGTGTTCCAGCTCGACGGGCTGGTGCTCCGGCAGATCGCCCGGCGGTTCCCCGGCCTCGGCTCTCCGCGGCGGATCCTGCGCCTCAAGTTCAAGCGGCTGATCGCCCCGGGCAGCCGCCTCACCCTGCACCTCGCCCGGGCGCCGGGCGCCCGTTCCGTCGACTTCGAGCTCGAGGGACCGAAGGGCGGCTGCGCCTCCGGAACCCTCGTCTTTCCGCCCGGACCATGAACGCCCTCGCCTCCCGCCCCTTCGCGCCCTGCGCCCTGGTTCCCACCTACGACAACCCCCGCACCGTGCGCGGGGTCGTCGAGCGGCTCCGCCGTCACGACCTCCCGGTGGTGGTGGTCGACGACGGGTCCGGCGCCGAGGGCCGGCGCGCCGCCGCCGCCCTGGGTGACGACGGCCTCGCCCACGTGGTCCGCCGCGAGCGGAACGGCGGCAAGGGCGCCGCGGTGAAGGACGGCTTCCGGGTGGCGCGGAACCTCGGCTTCACCCATGCCGTGCAGGTAGACGCCGACGGCCAGCACGACCTCGACGACGTGCCACGGTTCCTCGCCGCCGCCCGGGAGGACCCCGGCGCCCTGATCCTCGGGCGCCCGGTCTTCGACGGGACCGCGCCCTCCGCCCGGCGCCGGGGGCGGCTGGTGAGCCGGTTCTTCACCGACCTGGAGACGGCCGGTCGACGCATCGACGATCCGCTCTGCGGCTTCCGGGTGTATCCGCTGGAGGCGGCGCTCCGGGCCGGGACCCGGGCCGACCGGATGGACTTCGACGCGGAGGTGGCGGTGCGGATGGTGTGGGCCGGGTGCCGGACGGTGAACCTGGATACCCGGGTCCGCTACCTCTCCGCCGACGAGGGTGGTGTCTCGCATTTCCGGATGTTCCGGGACAACGTGCGCATCTCCCTCGCCCACACCCGGCTCTGCACCCTCGCCCTGCTGCGGCTCGCCACCGGCCGGAGGCTCCACCCGTGACGGCGCGCTGGCAGGACGTCGCGGAGACGGGCGGCGCGCTGGGGATCCGGCTCCTCGTCCTGCTCGCCACCGCGTTCGGCCGCCCCGCCGCCCGCGCCCTCCTCTACCCGGTGGCGGCGTGGTACGTCGCCTTCCACGGCCGGGTCCGGCGGGCCTCCCGCGCCTACCTGCTCCGGGTCCGGGGCCGGGCGACCTTCGCCGACGTCTATCGCCACGTCCTCTGTTTCGCCCGGGTCACCCTCGACCGGCTCTTCCTCGCCCGCGGCCGCACCGACGGGCTGGTGCTGGGCTTCCACGGCGAGGAACACCTCCGCGCCCTCCGGGCGGCGGGCCGCGGCGCGCTCCTCCTCCTCGCCCACGTCGGCAGCTTCGAGGTGATGCGGGCGGCCTCCACCGAGCGCTCCTTCCGCCTCAACGTGGTCGGCTACTTCCGGAACGCCCGGCGGATCAACGACACCCTCCGGCGCCTCAACCCGGCGATCGACGCCAACCTGATCGAGATCCGGCCCAACGATCCGGGCTTCGTCTTCGACATCGGCGACCGCATCGAGGCCGGGGAGCTGGTGGGCACCATGGGCGACCGGGTGGGCCACGACGGCAAGGCGGTGACCATCGACTTCCTGGGGGCGCCGGCCCGGTTCCCCACCGGGCCCTATGCCCTCGCCGCCGCTCTCGGCTGCCCCGTGTATCTCTGTTTTGGCTTGTATACCGATCCCGATCGCTACGACCTGCACTGCGAGCCCTTCGCGGAGCGGATCGCGCTGCCCCGGGATCGAGACGAACGGGAGCGGGCCCTCCGGGACCTCGCCGCGCGCTACGCCGCGCGCCTCGAGGCCGCCGTCCGCTCCGCTCCCGAGAACTGGTTCAATTTCTACGAGTACTGGAGCGCGACGTGAGCTCGCCCATCCTCCCCGTCGGCGGGAACCTCCTGACCGTCGACGACGTCCTTCGCCTCGCCCGCGGGCAGGCGGTGCCCGCCCTCGACCCCGATCCCGAGGTCCGGCGCCGGATCCGCGCCAGCCACGACGCCCTGGCCGCGCGCCTCTCCCGCGGCGAGACCATCTACGGCGTCACCACCGGCTTCGGCGACTCCTGCGAGACCCGGGTCGATCCGGCCTTCGCCCTCGAGCTGGCTAGGAACCTGGTCCGCTACCATGGCTGCGGCACCGGCCGGCCCCTCTCCGACGAGGCCACCGCGGCGGTGATCGCGGTGCGCCTGGCCACCCTCGCCCGCGGCCACTCCGCCGTCCGCGAGGAGCTGCTCGAGGGCCTGGTGGCGCTCCTCGCCCACCGGATCCTCCCGGTAATCCCGGAGGAGGGCTCGGTCGGCGCCAGCGGCGATCTCACCCCGCTCTCCTATCTCGCCGCGGTCCTCGCCGGCGAGCGCGAGGTCCGGGTCGACGGCCGGGAGCAGCCCGCCGCGGAGGCGCTGGCCCGGGCCGGCCTCTCCCCCCTGGTCCTCGGGCCGAAGGAGAGCCTGGCGCTGATGAACGGCACCAGCGTGATGACCGCCCTCGGCGTCCTCGCCTTCGATCGGTCCCGGCGCCTCGCCCGCGTCGCCGCCACCGTCACCGCGCTGGGGAGCGACGTCCTCCGGGGCGAGGCCGGCCACTTCGACGCGCGGATCTTCGCCGCCAAGCCACACCCGGGACAGGCCCTCGCCGCCCGCTGGATCCGCGAGCACCTCGCCTCCGGCGGCGCGAAGGTCCCGGCCGTCCGCGTCCAGGATCGCTACTCGCTCCGCTGCGCGCCCCACGTGATCGGCGTGCTCCTCGACGCCCTCCCCTGGATCCGCCGGACCCTGGAGATCGAGCTGAACGGGGCCAGCGACAACCCGCTGGTCGATCCCGACACCGGCGACGTGCTCCACGGCGGGAACTTCTACGGCGGCCACGTCGCCTTCGCCATGGACGGCCTGAAGAGCGCGGTGGCCTCAGTGGCCGATCTCCTCGACCGGCAGCTCGCCCTCCTCTGCAACCCGCAGACGAACCACGGGCTCCCGGCCAACCTCGCCGGGAAGCGGGGCCCCGACGCCGCCGCCCACCACGGCTTCAAGGCGATGCAGATCACCGCCTCCGCCCTCACCGCCGAGGCCCTCAAGGCGACGATGCCGGCCGCCTCGTTCAGCCGCTCCACCGAGTGCCACAACCAGGACAAGGTCTCGATGGGGACCATCGCCTCCCGGGACGCCCTCCGGGTGCTGAAGCTGTCCGAGCGCGTCGCCGCCATCGCCCTCCTCGCCTGCTGCCAGGCGGCGGAGCTCCGCGACCTCGCCTGCCGCCCGGCCACCCGCGAGGTCGTCCGGGCCGTCCGGGACCTGGTCCCGCGCAACGACGGCGACCGGCGGATGGACCGGGACATCGAGCGGATCGTCGCGGCGATCGCCGAAGAAACGCTGCCCCTGGGCACGCCGGAGGAGCCGTGAGCCGGCTGCCCGAGGCGCCGCCCGACGCCGTCGCCGTGGAGTTCGAGGTCCCGTTCCACGACGTGGACTTCCTCCAGGTGGTCTGGCACGGGCATTATTGCAAATATTTGGAGCTGGCCCGGACGGCGCTCCTCCGGTCCCGCGAGGTCGACGCCCCGCAGATGTTCGCCCTCGGCTACCGGTTCTACGTCTCGGAGACCCACCTCCGGCACCTGGCGCCGCTCCGCTATGGCGAGAAGGCGCGGGCCGCCGCCTGGGTCCTCGACGCCGACAACCGGATCCGGATCGGGTGCGAGGTGACCTCCCTCGACACCGGCCGCCGGGTCGCGGAGGGGCTCACCGTGCTGGTCACCTGCACCGCAGACGGTGACCTCTGTTTCGAGACGCCGGAGCCGATTTACGCGCGGCTGGTCGGGACGGCGGGAGACCGGGAGGTGCGGTCGTGAGGCGCGATTCGGCAAGACTCGCGGCGGTGGTGGTGGCGGTCCTGCTGGCCCTGCCGGCAACGGCGCTCGGGGCGACGAACGGCGGGCCCGACTCCGGAACCGCCGCGGCCGGACCGGCGGCACCCCCGGCCCCGGGCCCGGGCACGCCCGCGGCTGCAC